>NZ_BAAGZI010000002.1:0-57934 GCF_054778695.1 Actinocorallia lasiicapitis | reverse complement strand
GAGCTGGCCGACGGCGCCGAGCCGGGCGGACCGGCGGACGATCCGCTGGGTGCGCGGGCGGCGCAGCCGGTCGTAGGCGGCGAGGGCCGTGCCGAGGTCGGGGGTCCGGTCGAGGTGATCGGCCAGCACGACGGCGTCCTCCAGGGCCTGGCAGGCGCCCTGCCCGAGGTTGGGGGTCATGGCGTGGGCGGCGTCGCCGAGCAGGACGACCCGTCCTCGCACATAGGTCGGTAGCGGCGGCAGGTCGTAGATGTCGTGCCGGAGGACGCTCGCGTCGGGTACCGCGGCGAGCAGGGCGGGGATCGGTTCCGGCCAGTTCCCGAACCGGCGGCGAAGTTCCGGGGCGTTCTCGGTGCCGCCGGCGGGGACCGTCGCGGAGGCGAAGCAGTAGGCGCGGCCGCCGGGCAGCGAGGTGTAGCCGAACCGTTCGCCCCGGCCCCAGGTCACGGCGCCCTCGGTGAGGGCGGCGGGCAGCGGATCGGTGACCATCCGCCAGGCGGTGTAGCCCGCGTAGCGGGGCGGGTCGGATGCGGGCCAGCGCAGGGCGCGGACCGTGCTGTGCAGGCCGTCCGCGCCGATCACCAGTTCCGCTCTGCGGCTGCCGCCGAGATCTTCGACGATCACACCGTCGCCGTCGTCGCGGATCCCCGTCACGGTGGTCGAAGGCCGCAGGACGTCCGGTGGCAGCGCCTCGAGCAGCGCGCGGAGGAGTTCGGCGCGGTGCAGGACGAGCAGCGGCATTCCGAAGCGGCGGACGATCTCGGCGTTGCCGGTGCGCGACAGCCAGTGGCCGGACCGGTCACGGACGCCGCCGCCGTCCTCCTCCGCGCCGCGCTCGCCGACGTCCCGGTCCAGGGCGGCCAGGGCGTGCAGCGCGTTCGGCCACAGCGACAGGCCCGCGCCCAGCTCGGTGAAGTCCGCGGCACGCTCGCAGACCTCGACCTGCCAGCCCCGGCGCGTCAGCGCCACCGCCGCCGCCAGCCCGCCGATCCCCCCGCCGACGATCACCGCGGTCCGCCCCGCCATCCGCCACCCCTCCCACCAGCGCCACGATCATGGCACGCGCCCGGACCCCGGACGGGCCGGAGCCTACTCCTCGAGTTCGGTTCGGGCGGTGGCCCGGTCGGCGTCGACCATGGTGATCTTCCTGGTCTCGTCGACGAGGATCACGAGGAAGGAGCCGTCGTCGGCGACCACGTAGCCGACGAGGTCGCCGTCGGTGAGGGTGATGCGCTCCTTGGGGACCCACATGCTGTCGGTGACGCCCGCCATGAACAGGACGGCGATCATGACGAGGAGCCCGGATCGCGCGGCGAACCTGTCCAGGAGCTCCTCGCCCCGGGGTGTGCGCCACACGACGGTGCGGGCGACGGAGCCGATGATGAGGACCATCAGGGCGGGCCAGAGCCGGAACGTGGTCAGCGCCATGACGAAGATCCCGGCGAGGACGATGATGCCGAGGGCCGGGCCGATGACCCAGCGGCCGTCGCGGAGCTGCCGCAGATGGTCGCCGACCAGCAGGGGCAGCAGGAACGAGACCAGGACGGCCGTCCAGGTGGGTTCGCCGAGGAAGGTGCCGATGAGGACGCCGAGGGTGTCGTCGAAGTTGATCGAGTCGGAGAGAGCGAAGGCCGATTCCCACTCGTAGTGGGTGACGGCCAGCAGACGGAGGATCACGAACAGGAGGGCGGCCAGCGCCGCGGTGATTCCGAGTCCGGCGTTGCCGTCGTCATCGTCGTTGTCGTCCGCCACAGCCCCCCGTTTCCGTGCCCGCTACGCCGCAGGGCGACCATGATGCTTCGCCGGGCAGGCAGGGACCACGCGGTGCGCCGCTCTTGCCGAAAAGATGGAACGACGCTCCTGGAACGACGCTCCGTCAGGACCGCTCCGCGGCGCGGCAAGGTTCGTCCCGGAATGCACCGGTTACGGGCTGAACGCCGGAGCCTGCCGCGGTTCCACTAAACTGTCGGCGATCTCGGCGGGAAACGTGGGGCGGGTGGGCATGGAGCGGCGACCAGGTGGCCTGCTCCTTCCGGCGTTCCCGCTCGGCGCGGGCCGCAGCCTGCTGGCCACCGCCGGAGCACTGCTCTGCTGCAGCGTCCTCGGCAACCTGATCTTGTGGACCGAGGGCTCGCCGCCCCTGCTCTACCTGGTCAACCTGCTGATCAACGTGGTGCCCGCGCTCGCCGCGGCCTCCGTCGTCGCCAGGAGCGCCGCCGGAACCGCCGCCCTGACCGCGCTCCTCTGGCTCACCGCCTCCTGGACGACGCTCCGCGTGCTGGACCAGTTCGACTGGTCGGCGGCCGTCGATCCGCTGACCTCCGCCGCCTCGCTGCCGCTGCACGAACTGGCCGGCGCGTCCGGCCTGCCCACCTTCGGCGCGACGGCCCTCGCCCTGTGCTGCGCCCTGCTCAAGGGGCTCGGCACGGCCATCGCGCTGCTCGCGACGGTCGCCCTGCTGATCAGGGTCTGGGTGCGGCCCGTCGGGACGATGAAGTTCCTGGTTCCGGAACGGTCCGCGGGCTGGACCGAGATCCGCCTGCCCGCGGGCCGCCGTGTCGCGGGCCCGATACAGGTCAGGGCTCCCCCCGCGCTCTGACCACCGCCCGTCCTCCAGGGCCGGCGACGCCCCACCCCTTTCCCGTCTCCCGCTGCGGAGACGCCTTTCCCCTGCGACAGTCGTGATCACTGTTCGCACTTCCCTGACCTCTGGAGGAGACCATGGACGTCTCTCGGACCTCACTGCCGGGCATCGGATTCCGGCACGTCTTCACCACGGAACGCGGCCGCCAGATCGGCGTCGTGTCCCACCGGACCGGCCAGCGCGACCTGGTCCTGTACGACAAGAATGACCCCGACACCTGCGTGGTGACGGCCGCACTGACCGGCGAGGAGGCCAACGCCCTCGCCGAACTGCTCGGCACCGGCCGGATCGTGGAGCGCCTCGCCGAACTCAAGCGCGAGGTCGAGGGCCTGGCCACCGAGAAGCTGCCGATCGCCGCCGGCTCCCCCTTCGACGGCCGGACCCTGGGCGACACCCAGGCACGGACCAGGACCGGGGCGTCGATCGTCGCCGTGGTCAGGGAAGGTTCCGTGATCGTCAGCCCGCGTCCGGACTTCCTGTTCCGGGCCGGTGACATCGTGGTCGTCGTCGGCACCCACGAGGGCACCGCCGCCGTCGCCCATCTGCTTTCGGACGGGTGACGCGCGTGCACTCTGCCGTTCAACTCATCGAGATCGGCGCGATCGTCCTCGCGCTCGGCCTGCTCGGCGCGGTCGCCGTCCGATTCTCCATCTCCGCCATTCCGCTCTACCTGATCGCGGGGCTCGCGTTCGGGGCCGGCGGCATCCTGCCGCTCGGCACCAGCGAGGACTTCGTCGCGACGGGCGCCGAGGTCGGCGTGATCCTGCTGCTGTTCACGCTCGGCCTCGAATACTCGGCGTCCGAGCTGGTCGGGACGCTCAAGACGTCGGCGCCGGTGGGCTTCGCCGACCTGCTGCTGAACGCCGCGCCCGGCGTGATCGTCGCGCTGGCGCTCGGCTGGGGGCCCGTCGCCGCCGTCGCCATGGGCGGTGTCACCTATGTGACGTCGTCGGGGATCACCGCGAAGGTCATCGGCGACCTCGGCTGGCTGGGCAACAAGGAGACCCCGGCCGTGCTGTCGATCCTGGTCTTCGAAGACCTCGCGATGGCCGCCTACCTGCCGATCCTGACCACGCTGCTGGCCGGCGCGGGCCTGCTCGCCGGCGCCAAGAGCCTGGCCGTCGCGGCGGCGACGATGAGCGTCATCCTGTTCATCGCGCTGCGGCACGGCAAGGCCGTCGACCGGTTCGTGGAGAGCCCCAGCGACGAGGTCCTGCTGCTGAAGGTCCTCGGCCTGACCATCCTGGTGGCGGGGCTCGCGCAGCAGCTCCAGGTGTCGGCCGCGGTCGGCGCGTTCCTCGTCGGCATCGCGCTGTCGGGACATATCGCCCATGCCGCGCTCCAGGTCCTGACCCCCTTGCGGGATCTGTTCGCCGCGGTGTTCTTCGTGTTCTTCGGGCTTTCCACCGATCCGGCCGCCCTGCCGCCCGTGCTGCCGATCGCGGTGCTGCTGGCGGTCGTCGGCATCGCCACGAAGCTCGCGACCGGCTATCTGGCGGCACGCCGGGCCGGGGTCGCCGCCACCGGACGGCTCCGGGCCGGGGCCTCGCTGGTCCCGCGCGGCGAGTTCAACATCGTCATCGCCGGTCTCGCGGTCTCGGCCGGGATCAACCCCGAGCTCGGCCCGCTGGCGGCCGCGTACGTGCCGATCCTCGCGGTGACGGGCCTGCTGGTGGCACGTGGCGCGGAACCCGTCGCACGGAAGCTCAAGGCGCGCCAGGCGCGGCGGGCCGCCGACGCCGCGCAAGCCGAGATCGTGGCGCCGGCCGGCGACGAGATCGTCGAATCCGTCGCCGAACCCGACCCGCACCGCTGAGCCGCAGGTCTCCCGCGCCTTTCCTCGAGCACTTGCTAATATCGGCAATTGTTCGTCACGAAGGGATGGTGACGCCGTGGGTCGGGGCCGAGCCAAGGCAAAGCAGGTCAGAATCGCCCGTCAGATCAAGTACGACGGCAGCGCCACGGATCTCGACCGGCTCCGCAGGGAGCTGGCCGCCACCGAGACGGACGGCGCCGAGCACGGCGTCGACCGCTTCGAAGATCACGAGGGCTAGGCCGTGTCTTATGGATCTTGTCCGTAGCGAGCGGCGGTCAGGTGCGTGCCTCGGGGGTGCGGAGGAGGGAGCCAGCCTGGTTGGCTGGTGACCGACGACAAGCCCGCGAGGTGCGTGCCTGGGCGTCGCGGAGTAGGACTGAAGATTCATAAGACACGGCCTAGCCTTTCGTCGGCAGGGCCCCGCCCGTGCAGGGGCGGGGGCCCGGCCGGCGCGGTTGCTTCCGCGGTCGGCGGCGGTGAGGATAGAGGGGTGACCACTGTCAGCGCACCGCTCTACCAGCTCAAGGCGGAGCTGTTCAAGACCCTCGGCCATCCGGTCCGGATCCGGGTGCTGGAGCTGCTCAGCGAGCGCGAGCACGCCGTTTCCGAGCTGCTGCCCGAGGTCGGGATCGAGGCCGCGCACCTGTCGCAGCAGCTCGCGGTGCTGCGTCGCGCGGGCCTGGTCGCCTCCCGCAAGGAGGGGTCGTCGGTGTTCTACACCCTCACCTCGCCCAAGGTCGCCGGGCTGCTCACCGTGGCCCGCGAGATCCTCGCCGGGGTCCTGACCGGTCAGGCCGGACTCCTGGAAGACCTCAAGGCCGCCGACTCGGCCGCCCGCAAGCCCCGCTGAGCGTTCACCGCTGGGCGGCGTTGACGGTGAAGACGGCCGCCTCGATCCGCTCGGGAGTGGGCGGGACGTCCAGGCCGGTGATCCGGATCGTGGCGGTCTCGCCGGGCAGCAGGGTGAGCAGGCCCTGGTCGGCTTCGGCCCGAGGGCCCAGCCGGTCGGCCTGGAGCAGCAGATCGCGCAGGAGCGTGTGCGCCGTGATCTCCACCTCGCCCAGGCCGACGATCTTGACGGTGAATTCGGGGGCGGGGAACGGGAAGTCCTTGTCCTCGGCGCCCGGCAGGACGTCGCGCAGGCCGTCCGCGTCGGCGACCAGGAGCTCCGCCGGGCCAGGCCCTGACGGAACCGGGATCAGCGCCACGGTACGGGCCGGGACGTCGAACGCGATCCGGTCCGCGGCCAGGACGGAGCCGTCGGCGGTGAGCCGGCGGACGGTCGCGGCCGACTCCCAGCGCTCTGCCGACTGGTTGTCGACGGCCAGCAGCAGCGCTCCCCCACGGGTCTGGAAGGTCAGCAGCCGGTCGGCGTAGAGCCGGCGCAGCTCGAAATAGAGCGGTTTGGGGCGCGCCTCCCCGTCGATCGCGGCCCACGAGGTGACCGGCCAGCAGTCGTTGAGCTGCCAGACGACGGTGCCCGCGCAGACCGGCCAGAGCGAACGCCAGTGCGCGACACCCGTCGCGATGGCCCGCGCCTGGTTGACCTGGGTCAGGTACAGCCAGTCGTCGAACCGTTCGGGGGTGCGGAAGTGGTGGGCGAGGCCGCGGGCGAGCTTGCCGTTGCCGTCAGCGGCCTTCTGGTGGTGGAGCATTCCCGGTGAATCCGGGCGGAGCCCCTCGTCGGGGAGTGCCGCGCGGATCGTGGCGAGGGTCGGCGGGGCCTGCCAGCCGAACTCGGCGGCGAACCGCGGCGTCTCGGCGAGATAGCCGGTGTAGTCGGTGCGGTTCCACACGTCCCAGGAGTGGAAGGTGCCGTGCGCGGGATCGTTGGGGTGGTGATCCCAGGAGCCCGACCAGGGGCTGCCCGCGCTGTACGGACGGGTCGGGTCGAGCTCCGCGACGATCCGCGGCAGCAGCCCGAGATAGTAGCCTTCGCCCCAGGAGTCGCCGTTGAGCGGTTCCTCCCAGTCCCAGTCGCGGAACGCCCACAGGTTCTCGTTGTTGCCGTTCCAGAGGACCAGGCTCGGATGCGGAGCCAGCCGGACGACGTTCTCGCGGGCCTCGGCGTCGATCTCGCCGCGGAGCGGCTGCTCCTCGGGGTAGGCGGCGCACGCGAACGGGAAGTCCTGCCAGACCATCAGGCCGAGCTCGTCGCAGACGTCGTAGAACGCCTCGTCCTCGTAGATCCCGCCGCCCCAGACCCGCACCAGGTCGACCCCGGCGGCCGCGGCCTGCTCCAGCCGGTGGCGGTAGCGCGCAGGGGTGATCCGGGAGGGCAGGGCGTCGTCGGGGATCCAGTTGACGCCGCGCACGAACAGCGGACGGCCGTTGATCCGCAGGGTGAAAGAGGTGCCGTGCTCGTCGGGCGCGTGGTCGAGTTCGACGGTACGGAAGCCGATCGAGCGCGACCAGGTGTGCAGGTCGGTTCCGGCGGCGCGGAGGGTGACCGTGCAGTCGTAGCGGGGCTGCTCGCCCTGGCCGCGTGGCCACCAGAGGGCGACGTCGGGGAGTTCGAGGACGGCCGTCGCCTCGGTCTCCCCCGCCGGGATCAGGACGGTCGCCGAGGCTCCGCCGACCGTGAGCACCGCCTCCAGGTCGCCGCTCGTCTCGGTGCGGGCCACGGTCAGATGCGCCTCGACCCGGCCGGTGCCGTCGGCGTCGACCGTGACCAGCGGCCTGACCTGGGCGAGCCTGGCCGTGCTCCACGACTCCAGCCGGACCGGACGCCAGATCCCGGACGTCACCAGGGTGGGGCCCCAGTCCCAGCCGAAGCTGCACGCCATCTTCCTGATGTAGTTGAACGGTTCGGGATAGGAGTTGGGACGCTCACCCAGTCGCTCCCGCAGCGCGTCGGTCTCGGCGTAGGCCGAGCCGAACTCGACGGCCAGGACGGCCCCCTCGCGGGCGAGGCCGGTGACGTCGAACCGGTAGGAACGGTGCATGTTGCGGGTCGAGCCGAGCACGGTGCCGTCGAGGGTGATCGTGGCGACCGTGTCGAGGCCGTCGAAGACCAGGTCGGTCCGTTCATACCCGGCCGGGACGGCCCCGAGGACGTGCTCGTACCGCCAGCCGGTGCGTCCCACCCAGCCGACCAGGGTCTCGTTGGCGTCCCGGTACGGGTCGGGGATCAGGCCCGCGGCCAGCAGATCCGTGTGGACGCAGCCGGGGACCTGCGCGGGGATCGGGCCGCGCGGCAGCCCCTCCGGCACGGGGCCGTCAACCGCCTGGACCGTCCAACCCGAGTGCAGTTCCATACGTCCAGATTATCGGCGCGTTGGTTCGGGAGCCGACGGCGCTGCCGTCATGCTGGTCGGGTGGCGATTCTGGTGTCGTTTCTTGCGTTCGTGGCCACCCTGCTCGGCGGGCTCGTCGCGGCGCGGGTCAGCGACCGGCTCCATCTGGTGCTCGGCCTCGCGGCGGGGATCATGCTCGGGGTGGTCGGGTTCGATCTGCTGCCCGAGGCGTTCGAGCAGGCCGACCAGGTCTGGTTCGGGGTTCCGGCGGCCGCCGTGACCATGGTCGCGGGGTTCCTCACCGTGCACGTGGTGGAGCGTTCGCTGGCCATGCACCGGGGCCACGAGGAGGAGTACGGCGGGCACGAGCACGGGATGCAGGCGCTCGGCACCGTCACCGGCGGCGGGCTGATCGTCCACTCGATGCTGGACGGCGTGGGGATCGGGCTGGGGTTCCAGGCGGGCACCTCGATCGGGGTGGCCGTCGCGATCGCGGTGATCGCCCACGACTTCGCCGACGGGTTCAACACCTTCACCGTGACCTCGCTGTTCGGGCACGGACGGCGGCGCGCCTGGATGTTCCTGGCCGGCGACGCCGCCGCACCCGTCGTCGGCGCGGTCCTGGGGACGGTCATCCCGGTGCCGGAGCAGGCCGTCGGCCTCTACCTCGGCTACTTCGCCGGATTCCTGCTCTATCTGGCGACCTCCGACATCCTGCCGGAGGCGCACGCCAAGCACCCGTCCCGGCTCACCCTGCTCTGCACGGTCGCCGGGGCCGCCGCGATGTTCGTCGTCGTCGGGATCAGCGAGGGTTAAGCCGGGGCGGCCTGGAGCTCGGGGCTGCGGAAGTAGCCGGTGATGCCCGCGGCGTCCCAGCGGGCGATGTGGGCGATCAGCCGGGCACGGTAGGACGGCCAGTCGCGGTCCGGGGCCGACCAGCCGGCCTCGGCGATGCCGGGCAGCCGCGGGTAGAGCATGAAGTCCAGGTCGTCGGGGGTGGTGAGGGTCTCGGTCCAGAGGGCGGCCTCGACGCCCGCGATCTGCGCGTCGGGGACGACGGCGGCCGGATCCCAGGCGTAGGACTGCTCGACGCCGACCGTCCCGGCCCAGGTCAGGCCGAGCGGGGTCGACTCGTCGTACTTGAGGTCGAGGTAGGCGTGGTTCGCCGGAGACATGATCAGCTTCGCGCCGTCGCCCGCGGCCTTGCCGACGATCTCGGGGACCGGTTCGGTGGTGGGCCGCCAGTACTGCAGGTGGGTGCCGGGCGGCAGGTCGGCGGAGGCGGCGGCCTCCTGCCAGAGCACGGGGATCTTGCCGTGGGCGGCCGGGATCGGCAGGGTCCTCGCCAGGAAGAGGGCGTAGTCCTCGGGGGTGGTCTTCAGCGCCTCGTCGCCGCCGAGGTGCAGGAACCGGCCGGGCGTCTGGGCCGCGACCTCGCCGAGCACCTCGTCCAGGAACGCGTAGGTCTCGGGACGGTCGATCGCGACCTCGCTGAAACCCACCTCGGTGCCGGTGTACACGACGGGCCGGCCGTCGCGGTCGATCAGCTCGCGGACCAGGCTCTCCTCGATCCGCGAGTCCAGCGGCCAGGACGGCGCGAGCGACGGGTAGGCCGCCATCATCGCCTGGGTGTGGCCGGGCAGGTCGATCTCCGGGACGACCGTGATGTACCGGTCCGCCGCGTACGCCACGATCTCGGCGAAGTCGTCGCGGGTGAAGAAACCGCCCTCGCCGCCGCCGACCTGGGTGGCGCCGCCGACCGAGGTCAGCTTGGGCCGGGACGGGATCTCCAGCCGCCAGCCCTGGTCGTCGCTGAGGTGCAGATGCAGAATGTTGATCTTGTAGGGGACGAGCCGGTCGATGAACCGCCGCACGGCGGCGACGTCGAAGAAGTGCCGGGCGACGTCCAGGAGCATCCCCCGCCAGGGGTAGCGGGGCGCGTCGGTGATCGTCACGACCGGGACGGTCCACGGGCCCGCGACGGGCTCGGGCGATTCGATCGCGGCGGGCAGGAGCTGCCGCAGCGTCTGCACTCCGGCGAACAGCCCCTGGTCGGTGCCCGCGGTGATCACGATCCGGTCGGGGGTGGACTCCAGCCGGTACTCCTCCGCCCCGAAACCGTCGGCGAGCTCCAGCCGGACCGTTCCGTCCGCGTCCGCGGGGACGGCGAAACCGGTCGCCGCGCGCAGCAGGGACGTCAGAAAGGCGGCGGCGCGGCCGGCCGGCGCCGCGACGGCCACGTCCGCGCCGAGCTCGCACACTCCCTGACCGAGCGTGACCGACTGGGGGGCGGGGATGACGGAGAGTTCCACGTCCCCGAGTTTAGAGGCCGGAATTCACCGGCTCACCAGGGCTCACTGCTTCTTGTGGCGCTTCAGCGGCGGTGTGGTGACAGCCCGCAACTGCTCCTGCGCGTCCGGGGTGACCTGCGGTTGGATCGTGACATTCGGTGCGGTGTCGCCACCGCCCGGCAGCGCCACCGTCACCCCCACGGCGAGCGCCGCGACGGCCAGCATCAGCGCACCGACCATGAGCTGCTTGCGGTAGCGGAACCCGTCGGGGATCGGATCGGCGGCGGCGGCGCGGGTCTGGAACTCGCGGCCCACCAGCCGCATCATCAGCTCCGGCGCCGACGGCCGGTCGGCGGGGTTCTTGCAGAGCGCCGACCGGATGAGCTGGCCGAGCGCCCCGGACGGCAGACCGGCCAGGTCGGGCTGGTCCTGCACGACCCGGCGGGCGACGTCCAGGGCCTGGCCTTCGCCGAACGCCGGACGTCCCGTCCCCGCGTACGCCATCAGCAGGCCCCAGCCGAAGATGTCGGCGGCCGAGGTGGCCTTCCCGCCGACGAGCACCTCGGGCGCCATCCAGCCGGGCGTGCCGAGGACGGTGCCGGTGGTGGTCCAGGACGTCGCGGAGTCGAGGGCGCGGGCGATGCCGAAGTCGATGACGCGCGGGCCCGACAGGGTCAGCACCACGTTCGAGGGTTTGAGGTCGCGGTGCACGAGCCCGGCCTCGTGGATCGCGGCGAGCGCCGTCGCGACGCCGACGGCCACCCCGTGCAGATCGGAGACGGGCAGCGGACCGCTGTCGTGGACGCGCCGCGCCAGCGACACCCCGCCGATGAACTCCGACACCATGTACGGCAGCCCGGACCGGTGCAGCCCGGTGTCCTCACCGTGGCCGAGGACCTGGGCGGTGCAGAACGACGCGACCCGTCCGGCGTTGGCGACCTCGGAGGCGAACCGGGCCCGGAACGCCTGGTCGGCGGCGAGCCTGGGATGGATCGTCTTGACGGCGACCCGGCGCCCTTCGCCGTTCTGCGCCAGGAAGACGGTGCCCATGCCGCCGGTGCCCAGCCGGCCGAGCAGGACCATGCCGCCGACGGTGACGGGATCTTCGAGCTCCAGGGGGAGGATGCCGGCGGGCAGTGTTTCTTGCGCAGAGCTCATGTACCTCGGAGGTCCATTCCAGTCGCCGGGTTGTGCGGAACAAGAGTGCCCGATTTCTGGGCGTCGGTACGCCACCGCTACCAAATTGTCATCGCCCGGCGATGTGGACCGGTGCAATCAGTGTCCGGGATGATGAAACGTGCATGTCACCGGGACGTAGCCTGCCGTGTCACTTCGCGTCCTAATCTTTAGACATCTCCGGTGGAACCGGGGTCGCACAGAATCTGAGCGGAAGCGTCGTCGGCTCCTCCTCGACGGACGACGGTGAGGTTCAGGATCTGGGCGACGGATCGGCGGCCCGCGTGTAAGAGCCCCAGGGGTGGGAGGTCCTATCACGCGGGCGCCGACGCCTCTCGAAACGAAGGCCGGACCCGTTGGGTCCGGCCTTCGTTTTGTTCGAGGTCCTGCGCGACGGTCCTACTTGACGTTGACCTGCCAGCCGATGGGCACGAGCTTGAACATGACGAGGTCGGTGCCGAACGGCAGCCGGGCGCAGCCGTGGGAGTCGGGGTAGAGCGGCACGTTGGGCGAGCCGTGCATCGCGTAGCCCCGGTAGAAGTAGATCGGGTTGTAGAGGGTGCCGAGCTTCGCGACCCGGACGCCGCGGATCTTCCGGTAGGTGCGGAAGTAGCCGCGCGGGGTGCGGGAGACAGCGCCGTCCTCGAACCGGCCGCTGCCGGTGGAGGTGTGCGTGATCAGCGCGATCTTGTTCTTCTTGTAGACGACGATGAGCTGCCGGCCGATGGCGATCTCGACCCGGTTGGCCTCGCGCCGCTTCTTCGGGGTGATCGACTTCCAGGTCTTCGGCTTCTCCAGGGCCTTCCAGGTCTTGGCCGTCACGGCGCCCGAGGAGGTGCGGGACAGGCCGTTGATCTTCTGGAACGCCCAGACGGCGGCGCGGGTCTGGCCGCCGAACCTGCCGTCGGCCTTGCCGGGCTCGTAGTGCAGCTCCTTCAGTTTCCGCTGGAGCTTCTTCACGGCTGCGCCCTTGCTGCCGAGGCTGACGATCGGATCCGCCGCCTGCTGCACGAGCGCGGGGGGCGCGGCGACCGCGGCCTCTCCGCTCAGCGGAACCGCGACGAGTGCGGCGAAAGCCGCCCCGAGCATGACCTTCTTCACCTGTGACCCCATACTTCGTCCGGCGTGTGACCGTGGAAACCCGATCACATGCCACAAAAGGTGTCAACGGAGGTGTGACGACTGTGACATACCAACCTTTCGTTACCTTCCTGGTAGATTTCTTTTGGCCGTGATCAAGGGATCATGGATGCATGATCGGTGACTCCATCTACCGCGCCGCCAACCCCGCGCTCGAGGGCGGCTCCCCGCAGCAGGTGCACGAGCAGCTCTGGTCGGCCGGACGCGAGAAGCGGATGAAACGACGCGCGATCGTCGCCGCGCTCTGCGTCGTCCTCGGCTGGTGGTTCCTCCACCCGTTCGCCGGGCTCGCGGCAGCGGCCGTCTTCCTCGCCTACGACCTGGGAAAGGTCGCGCACCGGCGGTGGACCTCCAGCGTCTGGCGGCAGGGGCTGACGGGCGAGAAGCGCACGTCGCGCGCGCTGGCGCTGCTGGAGCGGCGCGGCTACCGGGTGCTGCACCGCAGAGTGATCCCCGGGCACGGCGTCATCGCGCATCTCGTGATCGGGCGGAGCCGGGTGTGGCTGGTCGAGAACGAGGTCTATGACCCCGAGACCGATCTGTTCGCGATCAAGGGCGAGCTTTTCGTCGGCAAGGACGTCAAGACGCATGTGAACGCACGGTTGGAGAAGGCCGCCAGCGCTGTTTCGGAGATGCTGTCGGGTGCGCTGGGTGAACCGGTGAAGGCCGCCGTGGTGATGGCGGTGCACGGCGGACGTCCCGAGGCGAACCGGATGACCGCCGGCGGCGTGATGATGATGCGGCCGTGGCGGGTGCCCGGCTGGATCAGGAAGCGGTCGGGGCCCGGCACCGACCCGGCCGACATCTTCGCGGCGTCGCTCCGGCTGTTCGGGCCCTCCAGCTCCGCCTAGCCTTCGGGCAGGGCGCTGGCGAGCAGCAGGTCGAGGCCGTATTCGAACTCGGCGTCCAGGTCGATGAGGAAACCCGCCTCGACCAGCGCCGTGATGTTCGGGAACTGCGCGGGATCGACGGACGCGAACTTGTCGATCACCGCGTTGACGCCGTGCTCGGAGACCATGCTCAGATAGCGGGTCTCGCGCATGAGGCAGCCGACCGCGAACGACAGGAACGTTCCGGCGATCCGGGTGGCCTCGAGCGCCTCGTAACCGGCGGCGAGCGCGATCTCCAGGGCGTGTTCGAACAGGCGGAGCGTCGCGGGTGACTCGAACGTCCGGGTGATGACGAGGTGGACGGTCCGCGGATGGTCGTGGGAGATCTTCCGGAAGGCCCGCATCATGCCGCGGGCCCGTTCCCGGACGGGCGCGGCGGGATCGTCGGCGAAGTCGATGTCGGTGACGATCCGCTCCACCACGGCGTCCAGCAGGGCGGCCTTGTTGGGAACGTGGTGGTAGAGGGACATGGCGGCCGCGTCGAGTTCGGCGGCGACCTTCCGCATGGACAGCCCTTCGACGCCGTCCCGCTCGATCAGGTCGATGGCCGCGCGCACGATACGGTCACGGGTCAACACGTACGGCAGCCTATACCGACGTGAAGACGGTCACTATTGACAGCCAGTCCAGGGGCTCGAATGCTTACGGCATGGACGAACGCCACCCTGACATCAAGCCCCGCCGTGTCGCGTTCGACTGGTCGCGGACCCCGCTCCACTGGGTGGCGGACGATCCGGTCGCCGTGCACGTCCTGAACTCGGTGCACCTGCTGTTCCCGCCCGGCGAACGCTGGTTCGTCCAGGTGTTCAAGGAACTGCTGCCGCTCGTCACCGATGAGCGGCTCAGGGCCGAGATGAAGGGGTTCATGGGGCAGGAGGCGGTGCACGCCTACTCGCACGAGCACGTCGTCAAGCAGCTTCTGGAGCGTGAGGGCATCGCGACGACCCCCGGCTACCGGCTGGCGGAGAAGATCGTCGCCTCACGTCCGCGACGCCGCCGCCGGCTGCCGCCGCGCCTCGCCCGCCGGGTGCTGGTCTTCGAGGCCGCGATGATCGCCGCGATCGAGCACTACACGGCGTTCCTGGGCGACTGGATGCTCAACGCCGAAGGGCTGGACTCCGCCGACCCGACCATGCTCGACCTGTTCCGCTGGCACAGCGCCGAGGAGGTCGAGCACCGCTCGGTCGCCTTCGACGCCTTCCAGCACGTCTCGGGCAGCCACGCGTTGCGCACCGTCACCTGGGCTCTGGCCCTCACCGGGCTCTATGTGGCGATCATCGACGGCGCCGTCCGCATGTACAACCAGGACCCCGCCGCCCCCGGCCGCACCAACCCCGTCCGGCTCCTGCGCCGGATGCGCCGTTCGGCCGCACTCGGTCATATCCCCCACCCCGCGTCGCTCCTGCGCGAGGCCCCCGTCTATCTCAGCCGCACCTATCACCCCTCCCGTTCCTGCAACACCGCGCAGGCCCTCACCTATCTGGCCTCCTCCCCCGCGGCCCGCGCCTCCTGACGCCGCCGCCTCCTCAGAGGGAGGCGAGGGCCGACTGGAAGGCGTCGGCGGTGGAGTAGCCGATGGCGGGGCGTTCGGTGAGGGCGTGGTCGACGACCTCGGCGAGCGGGCGCGGCAGGTGCGGGGCGCGATCGCGTAGCGGGACGGGCGGGGACTGCAGGACGGTCAGCCAGGGATCCTTGCCGCGGGGGAAATCCCGGGGATAGGCGCCGGTCAGGCAGTGGTAGAGGGTGGCGGCCATGGCCCAGACGTCGACGGCGGGGGCGGCGGTCTTGAAGTTGACGACCTGCTGGCGCGGCATGAACGACGGCTTGCCCGCGGCGGAACCGGTGCGGGTCAGCCCGCTGAGGCCGTGCTGGTCGAAGGACTTGGCGAGACCGAAATCGGCGATCTTGGGGACGTCGGCGAGCAGGATGTTGTGCGGGCTGAGGTCGCGATGGACGATGCCCGCCGCGTGGGCGTGAGCCAGGCCGTCGAGCGTCTGGAGGGTGAGGGCGATGGCCTCGTCCGGCGGGAGGGTGCCGCCGCGCCGCCGGAGCAGATCGCCGAGGCTGCCGCCCGGACAGTATTCGAGGGTGAAGTAGAAGGCGCCGTCGGCGTAGCCGGACTCGTGGAGCGTGATGATGTTGGGGTGGCGGAGCTCGCCGTTGAGGCGTGCCTCCCGCAGGAACCGTTTCCGTGACGTCTCGTCGGCGGCGGCCTTCGGCAGCATCAGCTTGAGCGCGACCTGGCGGCCCGTCGCCGGGTCGAGTGCCAGGTAGACGGCGCCCATCCCGCCGCGGCCGAGGGTGCGGAGCAGTTCGTATCCGGCGATCGGCCGGAGCCGGCTGTCGCCTTGCTTCGCCAGGTCGAGCAGGAGCGCGGCCAGGGCGTCGGGGTCTGATCGCGGGACGGGCCGGACGGCCGCCGCCGCCGTGACGCCGACCCGGAACACGGTCTCGCCGAGCCGGATCTCGTCGCCGTCGGCCAGGTCGTGCTCGGGGAACGATCCCGCGGCGGCCTCCTGCGGGGTCTGGCCTTTCTCCCGCTGGCCGATCTTCGTGCCGTTGACGAAGGTGCCGTTGAGGCTGCCGAAGTCACGGATCCGGATCTGGGGCGGGCTGATGTCGAGCAGGCAGTGGTGGCGGGAGACGGTGCGGTGGTGGTCGTCGCTCGGCAGGCGCGGCGAGCAGTCGTCGGCGCGGCCGAGCACGCAGGTCGTGCGCTCGTCGAAGGTGAAGGTGTCCTGTTCGAGGTGGCCCTTGACCAGGGTGAGGGTGACGGTGACGGTGGCGGTCACGCGAGCACCAGGCGGCCGTCGCGGACGTCGGCGCGCACCGTCGTGCCGTCGGCGATCGTGCCGGACAGCAGCCGCTCGGCGAGCGGTCGGACGAGCAGCCGCTCGACGGCCTGTTCCAGGCCGCGCGCTCCGGATTCGGCGGCGCGGCTCTCCGTCAGGAAAAGGTCGTAGACGTGCGGGGAGAGGAACAGCCGGATGTCCCGTTCGGCCAGCCGGTCGGTGATCCGCTCGACCGACTTGTCGATGACGCGGCGCAGCGCGTCGTAGCTGAGCGGCGCGAAGACCACGATCCGGCCGATCCGGCCGAGCAGTTCGGGGCGGAGCCGGTCGCGGAGCGCGGTCAGGACGCGGTCGCGGTCGCCGCCGCCCGCGGGCCTGGCGGTGCCGCCGAAACCGAACGCTCCGGCGCGGGCCGGCGGGGCGGCGCCGAGGTTGGAGGTGAGGACGATGACGGCGTCGGTGAAGGAGATCTCCCGGCCCGTCGCGTCGGTCAGACGGCCTTCGTCGAAGATCTGGAGGAAGAGGTCGAGAACCTCGGGGTGGGCCTTCTCGATCTCGTCGAACAGCACCACGCTGCGCGGATGGGCCCGCAACGGCCCGCTGAGCTGCCCTTCCCGGTCATGCCCCAAGTAGCCGGGCGGCGCTCCGAGCAGCCGGGAGACGGAGTGACGTTCCTTGTACTCGGACATGTCCAGCCGGACCAGGCGTTTCTCGTCGTCGAACAGGAACTCCGCGAGGGCCTTGGCCAGTTCGGTCTTGCCGGTGCCGGTCGGTCCCGCGAACAGCAGCACCCCGACGGGACGCCGCGGATCGCCCAGCCCCGCCCGTGCGGTGCGGATCGCCTCGGCCACCGCGCCGACGGCCTCGTCCTGCCCGACCACCCGGTCCCGCAGCCGTTCCTCCATGCCCAGCAGCCGTTCGGCCTCCTCAGTCCCGGCCTGTTCGACGGGCCGGCGGAGCTGATCGGCGAGGAGCGCGACGAGCTCCGCAGGACCCACCCGCAGCACTTCAGGGAGCTCCCCCGGGCTCAAGGTCCACAGCCGGGCGGCGGCGCACGCGCGGTCGACCAGGTCGAGCGCCTTGTCGGGCAGCCTGGCCTGCGGCAGGTACCGGACGGTCAGCTCGACGGCCGCCCGCGGGACGGCCGGATCGATCTCCACCCCGTGGTGCTCGGCGAGCCCCACGCAGACCCCCGTGACGATCTCGACGGCCTCCTCCTGCGAAGGCTCCTCGACCCAGACCACCTCGAACCGGCGCTGGAGCGCGGCGTCGGACTCGATGTACTTGCGGTACTCGGTGGCGGTCGTCGCGCCGATGCAGCGCACCTCCCCGCGGGCCAGCGCGGGTTTCAGGATGTTGGCGGCGTCGCGTGCTCCGTCGCCGCCCGCGCGGAGCACGGTGTGCAGCTCGTCGATGAAGAGGATCACGCCGGGCGCGGCGGCGGCCTCGTCGAGCACCGCCTGGATGCGCTCCTCGAACTGGCCCCGGTACATGGTGCCCGCGACCAGGGACGACATGGACAGTTCGACCAGCCGGACTCCGGCGAGCGCGTCCGGGCCGCCGCCCGCGGCCAGCCGCTGCGCGAGCCCCTCGACGATGCCCGTCTTGCCGACCCCCGCCTCCCCGACCAGGACGGCGTTGGCCTTGCGCTGCTTCAGCAGGATCCTGGCCAACTCCCGCATCTCGCTGCGCCGCCCGACGACCGGCGGCAGCCGCCCTTCTTTCGCCAGGGCGGTCAGATCGCGGCCGAACTTGTCCAGGGTGGGGGTCGGGACGGCGTCGGCCGGGCCTTCGGGGAAGAGGGTCGTGAGCGGTTCGGTGACGCCGACCGCCTGGAACGCCTTCAGCACGGGCGGGACCGGCGGGTCCAGCAGCGCCCTGAGGAGGGCCGCCGCGTCGGCCGTCCCGCCTTCGGCCGCCTCGCCCGCCCGGCGCAGCGCGTCCTGCGACGACAGGCTCCGGGGGCGCGCCGACTGCTCGGCCTCCTCCCACGGTTCGGGCGTGTGCAGGGCGCGCAGCCGGCGTCGGAGCAGGACGGGGTCGATCCCGGCCGCGGTGAACAGATCGCGCACCCGCCGGGCATCGGCCTTCAGTTCCTCCGGACGCCAGGAGCCCGCCTTGTTGGCGGTGAGGCGCGCGTCGAAGTCGTCCTGGCAGAGCCTGGTCAGCCCGATCAGCAGATGTCCCGGCCTGACCTGCGCGGACTTGGTCTCCTCGGCCTCGAGGCGTGCGAGAACGAGCACGAGCGCGACCCCATCGGAGTACCGCAATGCTCCCCGCCCTCTCCCGTGGCCCTGACCATGGTCAAATATACGCTGCTGGCTATCGGATTTTCGGGGGGACGTCGGTGAGTGAGGGGACCTGGCAGGTCGGCGACGTCATCGACGGCCGTTACCGCGTGACCAAGGTGCACGAGCACGGCGGGATGGGGCTGGTCTACCGGGTCCGCCATCTGGACTGGGGCACCGACCTCGCGGTCAAGAGCCCGCGGCCCGAGCTGTACCGGACGGCCGACGACCGGGCCCGGTTCGTCACCGAGGCCGAGAACTGGGTGGCGCTCGGCCTCTACCCGCATGTGTGCGTCTGCCACTATGTCCGGACCTTGGAGGGAGTTCCCCGAGTGTTCGCCGAGTACGTCAGTGGCGGCAGCCTGCGGGACTGGCTGGACGACGGCCGCCTCTACGACGGCGACGACCGTGCCGTCCTCGGCCGGATCCTCGACATCGCGATCCAGGCCGCCTGGGGCCTCGCGCACGCGCACCGCAGGGGGCTGGTGCACCAGGACGTCAAACCCGCGAACCTTCTGATGGACGCGGACGGAACCGCCAAGGTCACCGATTTCGGGCTGGCGGGCGCGATCGTGGGGACCGTCCCGCAGGCGTCCGGGGGCGGTGCGACGGTCCTGGTGCCGACCGGCGGCATGACGCCCGCGTACGCGTCGCCCGAGCAGGCGGCGGGTGGGCCGATCGGCCGTCGCACCGACGTCTACAGCCTGGCCGTCTCGATGCTGGAGATGCTGACCGGCGGGGTCGTCTGGATGGCGGGCGTCGCGGCGGGCGAGACCCTGGCCGCGCTCCGCGCCGACGGCGGGTTCACGGTCGAGCCGCCGCCCGGACTGGCCGATCTGCTGGCCCGCTGTCTGAGCACCGATCCTGCGGGGCGGCCCGCGTCGATGGACGAGGTCGCGCAGGAGCTGGCCCGCGTCCACGAGCAGGCGCTGGGCGTCCCCCATCCGCGCCTGCGGCCCGCCCCGGTCGGCCCGCAGGCCGACGAGATCAACAACCTGGCGTTGACACTGATCGACCTCGGCCGCCACGACGAAGCCGACGTGATCTTCGCCACGGCGCTCCGCGCCGACCCGCGGCATCTGCTCGCCACCTACAACGCGGGCCTCATCCGGTGGCGGCGGGCGCTCGGCACCGACGAGGACGCGCTGACCTCACTGGAAGCGGTCTGCGCCGCGACCGGCGATCCCTGGCAGGGGCGGCTGCTGCTCGCCCGGCTCCATCTGGAACGCGGCGACGTCACGGCGGCCGAAGCGCTGCTCCACGGGCTCGACCGGCCCGACGATCCCGAGGTCGCGGCCGCTTTCCGTGGTCTGCGGGAAGCCGCTCCCACGGGGCCCATCGCGGAACGGACGACACGCTGGCGGTCGGCGGAGGTCCAGCGGTTCGCGGTGCGGACCACACCGGACGGGCGGCTCGCCGTCACCGGCCGCAAAGACGGCACCCTCGTGCTGTGGGAGCTCGCCACCGGACGGCGGCTGCACGCGATCCAGGCGCACACCCAATGGATCCAGCACTGCGACATCTCCGCCGACGGACGGCTCGCCGCCACCGGCAACGGCGAGGCCGTCCGCGTCTGGCGGCTGGCCGACGGCGCGTGCCTGCACACGTTCCGACCGGACGGCAGCGACCGGCACTTCTGGGTGAACTCCCTGCGGCTGACGGGCGGCGGAACCCTCGTCGCCGGCACCGACGAACGCCGCATCATGATCTGGGATCTGGCCGACGGTTCGCTCCGGCGGCGGCTCGGCCCCGGCGAAGGCGAGTTCGGCGCGTGGACCAAGACCGAGGTCAGCGCCGACGGGCAGTGGATCCTCGACACCGGCCGCGACGGCAGAACCCTCGACGGGAACGACGCCCCCAGGCTGTGGAACGCGCTGACCGGCCGGGTCGTCCGCGAACTGCCCGGCTACGAGCGGGTCACCGTCGAGGCCGCGTGGCTGAGCGACGACGCGACGACGGCCGCCCTGGCCGGATCCGACCATCGGATCCGGCTGTGGAACCTGACGGACGGCACGTGTCTGCGCAGCCTGTACGCCGCTTCGGGGCTGGTCGAGGCGCTGGCCGTCACGCGGGACGGCCGCTATCTGGTGTCGGGCGGGGCCGACACGGCCGTCCGGCTGTGGGATCTGTCGGATGGGCGCTGCCTGCGGACGTTCCGCGGGCACGGCGAGCGGGTGGCTCGGCTCGTCATCGGGGCTGACGACCGGTCGGTGCTCTCCGTCGGGCAGGACGACACGGTCCGCTGGTGGTCGTGGAGTGATTCGTCCGGGTATGCGGCGCCGGTGCAGCTCAGCCGGGTGCGGGAGCACGTCGAGCTGAGCCGGCACAAGGAACGCGTCCAGGGGCTGCTGCGGGAGGCGGCGCAGGCGCTGCACGAGGGGCGTCGGGGTGCGGCGTTCGACCTGGTCGGCGAGGCGCGGGCCGTGCCGGGGCACGAGCGGACACCGGACGTCCTGCTGGCGTGGCGGGCCGTCGGCGGCTCGAACCGCGTCGGGCTGCGTGGCGCGTGGCCGGTCAAGGTGCTCAGCGGGCAGACGTCACCGCACATCTACGCGGCGGGGCTGTCCGACGACGCGTCCGTCGCTGTCTCCGGTTCGGGCGGCGGCCCGCTCCGCGTCTGGGACGTGGCGGGCGGCATGTGCGTCCAGGAGATCGATTCGTACATCGTCAACGCGGCGGCCGTGAGCGGCGACGGCCGGCGCGTCCTCTGCCAGGGCGGCGACATCACCGTCTGGACGCCCGACGGCCGGCTTCGCCGGACCGTCAAGCCGGGTTTCACGCTGCACGGCAAGGTCCAGTTCAGCGGCGACGGCCGCTTCGCGCTGGCCCCTGGCCCCGACCGCAGCACCCTCCAGTTCTGGAACCTCGAAACCGGCGCGCTCCTGCACACCTTCACCGGCCACACCGGACGCATCGACGCGACCTTCCTCACCCGCGACGGGATCTTCGCGGCCACCGCCAGCCCCGCCGACGGCACCCTCCGTGTCTGGTCGACCCACCTCGGCCGTGCCATGCGCACCCTCCCCTACCCCGGCGCCTACTCCACCACCTCCGTGTCGTTGAACCGCGACGCGAGCCTGCTGGTCACCAGCGACCTGCACCTGCGTCTCTGGGACGTCGCGAGCGCCCGCCTCCTGCGCACCTTCCCCGAGGAGCCGGGCGACTGCACCGTCGTCCGTTTCTCCCCCGACGGCCGTTTCGTCTTCTCCGGCACCCGCTCCGGCTCCCTCAAAATCTGGAACACCGCCACCGCCGAACTCCTCACCACCCTCGAAGGCCACCAGGGCCACCTCTGGGACATAGCCCTCACCCCCGACTCCCGCCACGCCCTAACCGCCGGCTCCGACGCCACCCTCCGCCTCTGGGAACTCGACTGGACCTACACCCGCCCCACCTGACCAAAAGCAAGGTCCTTCGCTCCGCTCAGGGCCCCTCCCATCAGGGGCCAAGCCCCCGAACCCCGGCAGGGGGACACCCCCTGCACCCCCGAACCCAACAGTGTCTTCGCCTACCAGGTCGGCTCTAGTCTCGACGTCCTTCACGTAGCCGTGAAGCCGCTGCTGGCTTCCTTCAGGAGGTTGAGGAGGGCTTCGGACAAGGCCGGGGTGGTGGCGATGGTGGTGGCCGAAGCGGTGGTGTGAGGAGTGCCGTCGTGGTCGGTGATGGTAGCTCCCGCTTCCCGGGCGATGATCGATCCGGCGGCGGTGTCCCAGGGGTTGTTGGACAGGGTGATGCTGGCGTCGATCTTGCCTTCGGCCAGCCAGGCTAGGTCGACGGCGATCGAGCCGAGCATCCGGACGCGTTGAGCGTGGCTCGCGAGTGCCTCGGTGACGGCGAAGCGGAGGCGGTTCCGCTCGGCGGCGTCAGGACCGACGGCGTAGTCTCCGAGTGCAACGATCGCATCAGCGAGATCTGATGTGGCGCTGGTGTGAATGCGCCGATCGCCGAGATGGGCTCCGGTACCGCTGGCCGCGGAGTAGCGGGCGCCGAGGAACGGCAGGTCAATGACGCCGAGGACGGCGCGGTCTCGGTGAAGGAGACCAAGAGAGACGCCGCACAGGGGCAGTCCCCGCGCGAAGTTGGCGGTTCCGTCCACGGGATCGATGGCCCAGACGAGGTCCGCCGAATCCCCTCCGGAGATGCCCTCTTCCTCCCCGAGCACCGCGATCGCCGGGGTACGGCGCTGAAGGTGCGCGCGGATGACGCGTTCGACGGCGAAGTCGACTTCGGTGGCCATGTCCCGATCCCCCTTCGAGGTGACCAGGCCAGGGACCCGGGTACGAAGCAGATCGCTGGCGATCCCCACCGCCTCAAGCGCCACAGGCAAAAGCGACGCAGGCCCACCACTCATCGGTATCGACCCCGTTCGCTAAGCGCTGTGAAGGTGTTCTCGAACGTCGGGCCACCTCTGCGGCGCAGCCGGACTCCGAGGCGACGCCCAGCTCTCTGAGCTCCCCTTAGGAGTACAGGTCGTGGGTTCTGAGGGTGATCGGATTGTCGGGGGTTTTGGCCAGGTCTGGGGTGAAGCCTGAGCCGCTGTAGCAGGTGAGTTTGGTGTTGCTGGTGTCGTAGCCGCGTTCGGTGAGAAGTTCACGGGCGCGGGCGAGGCGTGCGACGTCGGCGGGGCCCATGGTCTTGCCCCACTTGGCTTCGCCGATGGACAGGACACGGCGTCGTTCGCCGGCGTCGGCCTGGGCCAGGACGACGACGTCGAGTTCGAGTTTCGCCCGGTTCCTGCTGTCGGTCAGGACGCCCGAACCGACCTCGGCGGGCAGGTCGCCCCACAGTTCCGTGGCACGGTCCGTGACCGCGAACTGGCGGCACAGTTCCTCGAAGTGCGGTCCGGCGACCTGCGAGGCGAACCGGGCTTTGGCCGCGTTCCAGACAAGACCGGCCCGTCCGTTCTCCAGCAGGCCCCACTGGGGGCGCATGACGACCTGATAGAAGGTGATCAAAGGCTCGGCGATCCGGTAGTGCGATCTGCCCGCGCGGAAGAGATCGGGGTCGCGGCGCAGGAGCCCGCAGTCCTCCAGGACCGTGAGCGGGTGGCCGATGTCGGTGCTCTTGCGCCCGATGTAGTCGGCGATCCCGCCACGGGACGAGCGCCCATGCGCCACCGCGGACAACACCGAGTGGAACAGACCGGGATCACGCGCCTCGGTCTCCTCGTCGAGAAGGTAGCGGGCCTCGCGGAACAGCGGAGTCCCGGGATCAAGGACGGTCCGCATGACCCAGTCATCGAAATCAGCCAGGTCCGCGGGGGCGTCGTCGTTGACGAACCGGCGATAAGCGGGGGTGCCCCCTACGACGGCATGGAGCCGGACGGCCAGGGCTGGATCGTCCGCACGCCAGAACCGGGCCGCCATCCGGTAGTCGAAGGGCCGGACGACGAGCTCGAGATTCGCACGTCCCCGCAGCGGCGCGGTCCCGGCGAGCAGCCCACCCATCACGGACATGGCCGACCCGCACAGCATGATCTTGATGGGCGTCCCCCGGGAGACCCCGCGGTCGATCTCTCGTTGCAGGATCGACGGCAGAGCGGGAGAGACCTTGCTCAGATAGGGGAACTCGTCGATGACGATCGGCCCAGGCCGCGCCGCGCCGACCGCGAAAAGGTGGACGATCGCCTCGTCCCAGCTCCCGAACCGCAGCGGCGTCGGCGCGCCCACATACTCCGACAGCGCCTCCGCGAACAACAACAGCGACTCTGTCTCCGTCGCCTCCGTCGCACCGAAATAGAACCCGCCGGTCTCGCGCGCCAGCCCTTCGAGCAGGAAGGTCTTTCCCATCCGCCGCCGCCCGCTCACCACCGCCAGCTGGGGCCGATCCGCCGTCCGCTCCGCGAAGGCGGCCAGATGCCGCCACTCGAACTCCCGGTCGAACACCTGCCCAGGCTTGATCATCAGCCACCTGCCGAGATAGGGATACAGTACTTATAACTATACCCCTACATGAAGCCCCGGGCACTGCATCGCCTGCTGTGCTGCGGAGGAAGCGCTATACGGCGGATATACCGGGCTTTGATCTTCTGGGCCGGCGTCGATTGGGACGGTCGAGAAGGAGATGCGGATGATTCGTGGTCGTGGGGTCAGGGTTCCGGCGGGGGTCGCGGTGGTCGTCGCGGCGCCTGTGCTGGCGGTGGTGACGGGGGCGCCGGCGCACGCGGCGTCGTGGTGCAACGCGCCCGTGTACAAGAACATGTCCGATTCGGTGTCCAGGGTCGAGTTCACCTACCGCGCGTGCTCGGACGCGATCAGCGTCTCGGGCGGCAAGGTCCACGACATCAACTGCGACGGCCGCGCCGCCAAGGTCGACCTCTCCACCCAGTACGCGCCCTGGCAGAACCCCACCAACTGGATGGGGGTCCAGCGCGGCGGCCCGTTCACGGCGTCCACCGGCTGCGGCTACTGGTCGAGTTTCGCCGACTTCACCCTCAAGACGCGGGCGACGTACGACCACACGAGCAACCTCCACCGCTTCCGGGTCTGCCTGTGGGCGGAGAACACGTGGGGTTCGAGCAACGCCACGTGCACCACGGTCCTGTCCTACAACATCTGAGGGGAAAGACCATGACCTACAACCGGCTGACCCGGCTGCTGTCCCTGCTCGTGGCGAGCGTGTTCGCGCTGTGCCTGGTCCAGATCGTCGCCTCGCCCGCGCAGGCGTACTCCTGCTCGAAGTCCACCACACGCACCGTGACCCACCGCAACGGCGGGGTCGCCAAGGCCACGATCACTTTCCAGGCCCAGTGCAGCGACGGCAAGACCCACTGGGACGGCGTCCTCACCGACATCCTCTGCGACGGCCGCGCCGCCCGCCTCACCCTCATGAGCGACTGGACCCCCATCCCCGGCTCCCCCGGCTTCGAATGGGGCACCACCAACGGCAACGGCTGCAACACCTCAAGCTCCTTCGGCGGCTCCTCCACCAACCCCACGGCCCCCGGCGCCGACCTCTGGCTAGGCGCCTGCAACACCTGGACCTGCGCCACCTGGGACCGCTGGGATCTCCTCTATTTCTAACCCCCCGTTCCCCCGAGCCCGCCCGGCTCGGGGGAACACGCCATTTCCAGACGCCACCGGGGGCTGGGCCCGATGCGAAAATGACGGGCATGATCAGTTTCGCGTCATATGACGGGACCATGCTCGTCCGGCATGAGCGGGGGGAAGGACCGGCGTTGGTCTGCCTGCCGGGCGGGCCGGGACGGTCCTCGGGTTATCTGGGAGATCTCGGCGGCCTGTCCGCCCACCGTCGGCTGATCCTGCTCGACAATCGGGGAACCGGTGATTCCGCGACGCCGGTCGATCCGGCCAGCTATGCGATGGACCGGATGGTCGCCGACGTCGAGGCACTGCGGCTGCATCTGGGGCTCGAACGGATGGACCTGCTCGGGCATTCGGCAGCCGGGGGGCTGGCGTTGCTGTACGCCGCCCGGCATCCCGAGCGACTGGACCACCTGGTGCTGGTCACGCCGAACGTGCAGCCAGCGGGGATCGAGATAACCGACGAGCAGTGGTGCGCCCAGATCGAGGGCCGCGCCGACGAAAGCTGGTACGAGAGCAGACTGCCCGACCTCGAAGCATGGGAGGCGGGAGACGAGAGCCGGCGCCTGCGAGCCCAGCCGTTCTTCTACAGCCCTTGGAACGAAACCGCCGAAACACACGCCCAACGGTTCGCCGAACGCTCGCCGGAGGCGGCCCGAGGCTTCCACACCGACCTGCCCGCGCCCGAGGAGATCAGGGTGGGCCTGGCGAAGGTCACCGCGCCGGTCCTGGTGATCGCCGGAGAGCGGGACCCAGGGCCACTGCCCGCGCACACCGCCGAACTGGCCGGGATCTTCCCGCGCGGAACCAGCACGGTGCTGCCCGGAGCCCACTACCCCTGGGTCACCGCGCCGGACACCTTCGCCGAGACCGTCGAAAACTTCCTGCAGACCTGATCCGCGAGGAGAAGACCGAGCGGCGGCTGCCCATGAGTGTCGGGCGCGGAGCCTTTGGCCGGTGGGTTAGGGCTCGTCCAGGTGGAAGCCGAAGGCCCGAGCCATCACCGGGTTCCTCCGCGAGCACTCCACCGCCCAGACGTAGGGAGGAGGGGGCCGGATCGGACATTGGCCACCACCCTGTGACAAGATCATTGGATGTTGCGATTTACTGACTTCATCATCGACTGCCCGGACACGATGGAGCTGGCGGCCTTCTACTCAGCGGTGACGGGGCAGCCGGTGAAGGACGGTAGCCACGAGGACTGGGCCGGTATCAAGTTCGGCGAGATCGAGCTGGCCTTCATCCGGGTGGACGACTATCGCGCGCCGCAGTGGCCCGACAGCGAGCATCCCAAGCAGTTCCACCTCGACTTCGAAGTGGACGAGATCGAGCCGGAGCAGCGCCGGATCCTCGACCTCGGCGCGACACTGCGCCAGGACTTCATCGGCCCCGAAGGCTACGGCTGGCGCGTCTACACCGACCCCATCGGCCACCCCTTCTGCCTGTGCCGCAACAAGGGCGTCACCTGGACCGACGAGGGCCCGACCTGGCCCAAGCGCGGCTAGCCCCGAAGCGACGGATGCTCGCTCGTAATTTGCTCTGGCTGGGAACGCTTCTCGGCCTCTGCACCGGCCTGATCATGATTGCGGGCGCACTCACCGGTGAAGGCGCGCCGTCGCTGCTGGTGCGGGTCGGCCAATGCGGCGTCGGAGCGTATCTCGTCCGGATTCTCGGACCCGGCCTCCTGCGCATGATCACAGGAAGCGTGCGTGCCCTCCAGCGCGGTCGAGGCTCCGGAGAACCGCCCGTCGAGTGAGTCCGGCGCGAGTGGGCCGCCCGGGGTGGGCGGCCCACTCGCGCTGGGTGGGGCCGAGGGTCAGGAGGCGGTGGCGTCCTTGGCCTGGGCGTTGAGGGCGCGGCGGATGCCGTCGCGGCCCTCGGAGAGCAGGCGGACGAGAGCCGACGGGGGCTGCTCGTCAGCGATGTAGCGCTCCGTGCGGTCGATGGTCTCCTGCGAGATGTTCAGGAAGGGGTAGGCGACCTCCGCGAAAGTCTGGGACATGTCGGAGGACCACTCCTTCCAGACACGGCCCACTTCCGAGAAGTACTTCTCGGTGTACGGCTTCAGGAGATCGGCCTGGTCGGGCTCGACGAAACCGCCGATCGTGGCGCGGAACACCGCGTTCGGAAGCTTGCCGCCGATGATGCGCTGCCAGGCCGCTTCCTTCGCCTCAGCGGTCGGGATCGCGGCGGTCAGCGCGGCGGCGTGGCGTTCGCCCGCGGCGGTGGCGTCACGTTCGTGCTCCGCCTTGATCTCCGCCTCGCCGGCCTTGCCGCGGACGACGAGACGGCGCAGCAGACCCCAGCGCAGATCCGTGTCGACCTTCAGCCCGTCGAGGACCTCGGTGCCGTCGAGCAGAGCCCGCACATACGCGAGGTGCTCGTCGGAGGTCGCCGAACCCGCGAACGCCTGCACATAGTTGAGCTGCAGGTCGGAGCCGGGCTCGGCACCGCGCGCCAGATCGAACAGCGCCGACGACAGCTGTGCGAGACCCTCCTCCCGCCACGCCGGGTCGGCGTACTGGGAGATCGCCAGCCGGCCCTGACGGAGCAGGGTCTGCGTCACCGAGATGTCCGTGACACCCGCGATGCCCGACAGCAGCAGCTTGACGTAGTCGCGCGTCGCCATCTCCGCGTCGCGGGTCATGTCCCACGCCGCCGACCAGGCCAGGGCGCGCGGCAGGCTCTCCCTGATCTCACCGATCGAGGAGACCAGGGTGGCGAGCGAGTGCTCGTCGAGCCGGATCTTGGCGTAGGTGAGGTCGTCGTCGTTGACCAGCACCAGGTCGGGACGGCGCTCGCCGACCAGCTCGCCCACCTCGGTGCGCGCGCCGACCACGTCGAGCTCGACGCGCTTGCGGCGCACCAGCCCCTCGGCGGTCTTGTCGTACAGGCCGATCGCGATCCGGTGTGCACGGAGCGTCGGGTACTCCTCGGTGGCCTCCTGCAGCACGTCGAACGTGGCGAAGTTCCCCGCCGCGTCGAGCGTGTACTCCGGGCGCAGCGTGTTGACCCAGGAGGTCTCCAGCCACTCCTTCGACCAGGAGGTGAGCTCGCGGCCCGAAGTCTCCTCCAGCGCGTCCAGCAGATCGGACAGCACGGTGTTGCCCCACGCGTGCCGCTGGAAGTACCGGCGCACGCCCTCGAGGAAGTTCTCGAGCCCGACATAGGCGACGAGCTGCTTGAGCACCGACGCGCCCTTGGCGTAGGTGATCCCGTCGAAGTTCACCTCGACGGCCCGGATGTCCGGGATATCGGCGGCGATCGGGTGCGTGGAGGGAAGCTGGTCCTGCCGGTACGCCCACGCCTTCTCGACGTTCGCGAACGTCGTCCAGGCGCCCTTCCACTTGGTGGCCTGCGACTGGCACAGCACCGACATGTACGTGGCGAACGACTCGTTCAGCCACAGGTCGTCCCACCAGCGCATGGTGACCAGGTCACCGAACCACATGTGCGCCATCTCGTGCAGGATGGTCTCGGCGCGCCGCTCGTAGGCGGCATCAGTCACCCGGGACCGGAACACGTAGTCCTCGAGGAACGTGACGGCGCCCGCGTTCTCCATCGCGCCCGCGTTGAACTCCGGCACGAAGAGCTGGTCGTACTTGCCGAACGGGTAGGGGAAGTCGAAGGTCTTCTCGAAGTACTCGAAGCCCTGCTTGGTGACCTCCAGGATCGCGTCGGCGTCCAAGTGCTCGGCCAGCGACGCCCGGCAGTACACGCCGAGGGCGATCCGGCCGTCGTCGTAGGAGTCGCGGACCACGTGGTACGGGCCGGCGATCAGCGCCGTGATGTAAGTCGACATCTTCTCGGTGGCCGGGAAGCGGTGGACGCCGCTCTCCACGACCGGCGTGGTGTTGGAGATGACCTCCCAGCCCTCCGGCGTCTTCACGTCGAAGGAGAACACCGACTTCAGGTCGGGCTGGTCGAAGCACGCGAACATGCGGTGCGCGTCGGCCGTCTCGAACTGCGTGTACAGGTAGACGCTGCCGTCGACCGGGTCGACCATCCGGTGCAGGCCCTCGCCCGAACGCGAGTAGAGGATGTCGGCCTTGACGGTCAGCTCGTTGGACGCCTGCAGGCCCGGCAGCGGAAGCCGCCCCTTGGCCGCGTCGTAGGTGGCGACGTCGAGCGCCTGCCCGTTCAGGGTCGCCTCACGGACGACCGCGTCGGCCAGGTCGATGAAGGTCGCGACGCCGACCTCGTTGCTGCTGAATCGCACGGTGGTGACGCTGTCGAAGCGCTCCTCACCCGTGGACACGGCGTCGGGCCCGTTGGAGCCCGTGACGTCCAGTGCCACCTCGTACGACTCGACGCTCAGCAGCCGGGCTCTTTCCCGCGCCTCGTCGCGCGTGAGGTTGCCTGCCACAAGCCCTCCTCGGTGATGACCAGTAATCCTCAGATCTTTTCACGTCCCGCCGTGCAGCGGGAATGCGTGCCTGTGGACAACGGTTGTCGCCAGGGAAGGACGCTCATCACTATGGAGGTCGATTTTGTCGGCTATTGAACCCACCCCGGTTGATTTCTGGTTCGACCCGCGCTGCCCGTGGGCGTGGATGACGTCCCGGTGGATCCATGAGGTGGCCAAGTACCGCGACATCGCGCCGCGCTGGCACGTCATGTCGCTCGCCGTGCTCAACGAGGGCCGCGATGACCTCCCCGAACGCTACAAGCAGTTCATGAAGGACGCCTGGGGGCCGGTCCGCGTGGCGATCGCCGCCGAGCAGAAGTACGGCAACGACGTGCTCGGCCCGCTGTACACCGAGCTCGGCACCCGCATCCACAACGAGGGCCGCTTCCCCGACGACGCGCTGATCGCCGAGGCGCTGGAGGCCGCCGGGCTCGACCCCGCGCTGGTCGCCGCCGCTCACTCCACCGAGTTCGACGACGCCTTGCGCGCCTCGCACAAGGTGGGGATCGACAAGGTCGGCCAGGACGTCGGCACCCCGGTCATCGAGGTCGAGGGGGTCGCGTTCTTCGGCCCCGTCGTCACCCCGATCCCGCGCGGCGAAGACGCCGTCAAGCTCTGGGACGGCGTCCTGGCGGTCGCCTCCACCCCGGGCTTCTACGAACTCAAGCGCACCCGCGACGCAGAACCGAGCTTTGACTAGCCCCATGACGGGGTAAACGGCTGTACATGACCCAGCCGAGTATGCGCATCACCCCGGCCCTAGCCATGCGCGTCCGCGACGTCTCCCGCCCAGCGGCCGACGAGCCCCAGCGCAAGCCCCCGGAACCCGTCAAGCCCCGGCGCGGCGAACGCAGACGCCTGAGCAAGCGCGGAAAAGCCTGAGCGGCGACCCCACGACAAGGGATCGCCGCTCAGGCGAGCAGTACCGTCGAAGACGGCAGCCCCGCTCCCGGTATGACGGCGGGAGCGGCCTGCCGCCACAGCGACGGGTCTTATCAAACAGGCGGGAGCGTGCCGGTGGTTTCGTAGGCGGTGAGCATGTCGATGCGGCGGGTGTGGCGGGGCTCGTCGGAGTAGGGGGTGGCCAGGAAGAGCTGGACGAAGCGGGTGGCGTCGTCCAGGGAGTGCTGGCGTGCGCCGATCGAGACGATGTTCGCGTCGTTGTGCTCGCGGCCGAGGGTGGCGGTGTCGTCGCTCCACGCGAGCGCGGCGCGGATCCCCTTGACCTTGTTGGCGGCGATGGCCTCGCCGTTGCCGGAGCCGCCGATGACGATGCCGAGCGAGCCGGGCTCGGCGGCGACGCCTTCGGCTGCGCGCAGCACGAACGGCGGGTAGTCGTCGACGGCGTCGTAGACGAACGGGCCGCAGTCGACGGGCTCGTAGCCGTTGGCCTTGAGCCAGCCGACCAGGTGTTCCTTCAGCTCAAAGCCGGCGTGGTCCGATCCCAGGAAAACTCGCATGGGGCGATTCTCCCAGGTCAGCCCTGGAGGCTGAAACCGGGGTCGACCTGTTCGGCGAGGTCCTCGCCGACGGCCCGGTTGGCCCAGCTCGCGGCGTTCTTCAGATGGAACTCCACGCCCTGCCGCTGGAACTTCGGCCAGTCCTTGGGCTGCGCGTCGACGGTCTTGCGGAGCTGGTCGAGCGCGGCGACGCCCTCGTCTTCCAGCCGCGCCCCCGGCCGGCCCTGTTCGATCTTGCGGACGGCCGCGGAGTGGCCGAACCAGGTCAGCAGATCGTCGCCGACGTGTTCGCGTAGGTAGTCGAGGTCCTGCTCGTCCTGGACCTTGTTGCCGACGACCTTGATCGTGACGTCGTAGTCGCGGGCGTACTCGGTGTACTGCCGGTACACGCTGACGCCCTTGCGGGTCGGTTCCGCCACCAGGAACATCACGTCGAACCGGGTGAACAGGCCTGAGGCGAAGGTGTCGGCGCCGGCCGTCATGTCGACGACGACGTATTCGCCTTCGCCGTCCACGAGATGGTTCAGGTACAGCTCGACCGCCCCGGTCTTGGAGTGGTAGCAGGCCACGCCGAGGTCCTCGTCGGTGAACGGGCCGGTGGCCATCAGCCGCAGGGTGGGGGCGAGCGGCAGCGACAGCTCGGTGTGGAACGGGTCGGTTCCGCCGATGCGCAGCAGCCGGGAGCCCTGTCCCGGCGGGGTCGTCTTCACCATCGTGGCGGCCGACGAGATCCGCGGATTGTCGCCGCGCAGATACTCCTTGATGTCCGGCAGGTGATCGCCCAATGCCGGGACGGCCAGGTCCTCGTCCAGCCCGAGCGCGACCCCGAGATGCTGGTTGATGTCGGCGTCGACGGCCACCACGGGCAGCGACGCCGCCGCCAGATGCCGGATGAACAGGGACGACAGGGTGGTCTTCCCGCTGCCGCCCTTACCCACGAACGCGACCTTCATCACTGCCCCCGCACTAAAGAATGAAAACCGTTCCCAAACCACGGTAGCGGAGGCGCGTCAAGGGTTAAGGGGCTTCCGGCAAAGAGTCGGGGTGGAAGCCGTAGGGCAGTTCCAGCCGGTGCCGGGCCAGCAGCGCCTCGTCGGCGAGCAGGTCGCGGGTCTTGCCGTCGGCGGCGATGATCCCGCCCGACATCACCAGCGAGCGCGGGCAGAGCTGGGCCGCGTACGGCAGATCGTGCGTGACCATGAGGATCGTGACGTCGAGGGAGAGCAGGATCTCGGCGAGCTCGCGCCGTGAGGCCGGATCGAGGTTCGACGACGGCTCGTCCAGGACCAGGATCTCGGGCTCCATCGCCAGGACCGTCGCGACGGCCACCCGGCGGCGCTGCCCGAAGCTCAGATGCTGGGGCGCGCGGTCCGCGACGTGCGCCATCCCGACCCGCTCCAGCGCCGAGGCGACCCTGCGCTCCAGTTCGGCGCCGCGCAGCCCCAGATTGGCGGGGCCGAACGCCACGTCCTCGGCGACGGTCGGCATGAAGAGCTGGTCGTCGGGGTCCTGGAACACCACACCGACCCGGCGGCGGATCTCCCGCAGCGACTTCTTGTCCCGGGGATCGACGGGCAGCCCGGCCACCGTCACCGAGCCGGAGCCGCCGCTGAGGATGCCGTTGAGGTGCAGCACCAGCGTGGTCTTGCCCGCACCGTTGGGGCCGAGCAGCGCGACCCGCTCCCCCCGGCCGATCCTGGCGTCGACACCGAACAGCGCCTGGGTGCCGTCGGGGTAGGCGAAGGCCAGCTCACTGATCTCGAGCGAGACATCCTGCGGATCCATCAGACCATCCAAGCAGCCATGGCGACCAGCGCGGCGGCGGCCGGCAGGGTCGAGCTGAGCGCCCACTGCGCCCCGCTGCCCGCGACGTTCTGGACCACCGGCATCCGCCCCTCGTACCCGCGGCTGATCATCGCCAGGTAGACGCGTTCGCCGCGCTCGTAGGAGCGCAGGAACAGCGCGCCCAGCGAACGCGCGAGGATCTTGGCGTCGCGCAGGTCGCGCGCTTCGAAACCGCGGGCGGCGCGCGCCACCTTCATCCGCCGCAACTCCGCGGTGACCACGTCGCCGTAGCGGAGCATGAAGGTCGCGATCTGGGTGATCAGCGGAGGCATCCGCAGCCGTTCGATGCCCAGCAGCAGCACGCGCGGCTCGGTCGTGGACGCCAGCAGAATCGAGGCGATCACCCCGAGGGTGCCCTTGGCGAGGATGTTCCACGCGCCCCACAGCCCGCTCTCGCTGAGGTCCAGGCCGAGGACGTGCACGGTCGGGCCGGTCGCGACGAACGGCATGAGGAACGCGAACGCCACGAACGGGATCTCGATCACGACCCGCTTCGCCAGGAGCGTCAACGGGATCTTCGCGGCCAGCGCGACGCCCGCGAGCAGCACCGCGTAGAGACCGAACGCCCAGATCTCCTCGCGCGGGGTCCCCACCACGGCCAGCACGAACCCGACCGTGGCGACGATCTTGCACTGCGGCGGCAGGCGGTGCGCCGCCGAGTCCCCCGCCCGGAACAGGACGTGCGCGTGCCCCGCGCCCATCTACTCGGCCGCCAGCGGCTGCTTGCGACGGAGCACCCAGAACAGCCCGGTGCCCGCCACCAGCACGATCGCCACTCCGGCGACCCCGGCGAGCCCGCCGGAGAGCCGCTCGTTGCCGACTCCCTTGACGCCGTAGTCGGCGAGCGGCGAGTCGCCCAGCGAGTGGTCTTCCTCGTTGGCGTTGAGCCCCTTGTCGGCGGCGACCTTCTCCAGCCCGTCGGGGCTGGAGCTGGCGTAGTAGCTGACGATCCCCGCCAGCACCAGGGCGACGAGCAGTCCGGCGCCGAGCAGCTTCTTCAGGGTCATGCCAGGCCCTCCTGGACCTCGGAGAGCTTCTTGAGCGTGAGGGGCCTGACCAGCCCGCGCGCCCCGTAGACCAGGTCGGGACGGACGGCCAGCACGGACGAGACGGTCAGCGCCGTGATCAGCGCCTCACCGATCCCGATCAGCACGTGCACGCCGACCATCGCGGTCAGCGTGGTGCCGAGCGGCACGTCGGCGGTGCCGCCGATCGCGTAGATCCCGGTGAACGCGACCGCCGCGGCGGGGACGGACACCACGGCGGCGACGAACGCGGACGCCACGACCGGTCCGCGCCCGTTGGGCAGTACCTTGACGAGCGTCCGGAACAGCCCGTAGCCGATCAGCACGGTGACCAGCGCCATCGTGGTGATGTTGACGCCGAGCGCGGTCAGCCCGCCGTCGGCGAAGATCAGCGCCTGGGCCAGCAGGACGACCGAGACGACCAGCACCCCGGTGAACGGTCCGACCAGAATCGCCGCGAGTGTCCCGCCGAGCAGGTGGCCGCTGGTGCCGCCGGCGACCGGGAAGTTGAGCATCTGGGCGGCGAAGACGAAGGCCGCGGTCAGTCCGGCGAGCGGCGCGGTGCGGTCGTCGAGCTCCCGCCGCGCTCCGCGCAGGGCGACGGCCACGCCCGTGGCCGCGACCACTCCAGCGGCCAGCGACGTGGGGGCGTCGATGAACCCATCGGGTACGTGCACGGGCGAATCCTCCGTGATCTTTCGGGGTGTACGCCCCGTTTGGAGCGCTGCAATCGTACTTGCGAACAAGTCGCAATAACAAGGCGGACGCCGCGGCCGGGAGCGGACGGTGACGCGGATAACCGCCACCCGGCCTCTTCGGTCGGTACAGTTGCGGGGTCATGCTTCAGCGCCTGGTTCACCTCCTCCCGCCGAAGGTGCGTGCCCAGCTGAGGCGCGTGCCGGTACTCGTCGCGCTCTACCAGTGGCTGCGCCGCGGGCGGATGCGCGAGCGCTACCTGTTCGCGATCCTGGCCGGCAGCGCGATCGTCGCGGGATTTCTGGCGACGGTCTCGACCTGGTGGTTCCCGCCCAGCATGCTGGTGCTGTCGGTGCTCTGGGGCGGTCTGGTCCTGCGGGTCCGCGCCCTCACGGGGCTGCTGGCGGTCGTCGGCGTCGTCCTGGTCGGCGACTTCATCGCCCTCAACGGCAGGGTCGGCCCCGGCGTCTGGGTGACGATCTTCCTGACGGCGCTGCTCGCCCTGTCCCTGGCCCGCACCCGGCAGACCCTCGGCGTCCACGGGCTGCGCGGCGACTCGATGCTGCTGGAGCTCAGCCAGCGGCTGCACCGGCAGGGCAAGATCCCCGATCTGAAAGAGGGCTGGGAGAGCAACGTCGAACTGGCCCAGGCCGGCGGCTCCTCCTTCGGCGGCGACTTCATCGTCTCCTGCCGGCACCGCTCCCCCGACGGCGAGAAGGACCTGCTCGAGGTCGCCCTGGTCGACGTGTCGGGCAAGGGCATCGACGCCGGCACCCGGGCCCTCATGCTGTCCGGAGCGTTCGGCGGGCTCCTTGGATCGGTCCAGCCGTCGGAGTTCCTTTCCGCGTGCAACAACTACCTGCACCGGCAGCGCTGGGACGAGGGATTCGTCACGGCCGTCCATGTGGTGGTCGATCTCGACACCGGTGACTACATCGTCGAGTCGGCGGGCCACCCGCCCGCGGTCAAGTTCGTCGCGGCCAGCGGAACCTGGCTGGTCGGCGAGGCCAAGGGCGTCGTGCTGGGCGTCGTGCCCGATCTGAAGTGCGAACAGGAATCGGGACGGCTGCGCACCGGCGACGCCCTGATGCTCTACACCGACGGCCTCGTCGAAGCCCCCGGACGCGACCTCGACGCCGGCATCGACCACCTGCTGGGCGAGGCCGAACGCCTGGTCCCCCAGGGCTTCCGCAAGGGCGCCCGCGAGATCGTCCAGACGATGTCGGCCGCCCACGACGACGACTGCGCGCTCGTCCTGATCTGGCGCACCTGATCTCCTCGACGCCTCCGGCGTGAAACCCTGGTCCCGCATCGGCCGACGGGGAAAGGGTGAGGTGTGGGAGTTCTGGGAGAGCTGGCCCGGAGGTACGCGTTCGGTGATCTCGCCGCGCTGGCACGGGCCGGGGTGGCCCCCGAGCGGATCCTGGGCGTCTGCGAGTTCGGCAAACAGCTCCTGGAGCTCGACGCCGAGGACTTCGGCGACGCCGACCCGTCCGTCCCCGAGCATCTCGTGGACCGCGCCCGGATGATCCGGATGCCGCAGGAGCCCCGCGAGCAGGTCAGGGGCGCGCTGGCGTCGATGCGGCCCGCCTACGCGCTGCTGCTCGAGGTGATCGCGATCCGGTGGACGCGCCGGGAGATGGCCGGGCTGGTCGCGGCGGCGCACATCGCGTCGGAGTACCTGCACGTCCTGGCCTGGGAGCCGGTGCTGGGCCACGGGGCCGATCCGGCGCGGCTCGCCGAGACCATGGCCGTCGAGGGGAGCCGGTTCGGGGTCGTCGCGGAGGCCGACCGGTGCGAGCACACCCGGGGCGTCCGGGCGGCGTGCGACAGGTCGCTGCGCGTGGCCAAGGAGCCGGGCGAGGGCTGGCGCGCCTATCTGGACCGGCAGCACAGCCAGATGGCCAAGGGGCTCGGTGTGTGCGCGTCCGGCTGCCGCACCCCGTGCGCGCCGATCACGAACCTGCCGGAGCGGGTGCGGACGGCGCTGGCGGACCGCAATCATCTGGCCCGCGAGTTCGCCGAGGGCGCGCTGGTGCGGCTGCGGCACGCCGCGCCCGTCGGGCACGGGTTCGGGGTGCCCAGCCAGGAGGAGGTGCAGGACGCCTGGGCGCGGTCGCGCACCTCGCTGTCCAAGCACGCGCTGTTCAACGCCGCGCCCGATCCGGCCGCCGACTTCCCGCTCAGCGCGCTGCCGCAGGCGTTCACGGCCGTCGCGGCCATCCAGATCCGGCCGAGCACCCTGCTGCGCGACGTCTCCCTGCACCTGCAGACCCTGCTGCCCGACGACTAGAGCTCCGCCAGGGGGGAGATCGCGGTCCTGACGTCGGGGCTCTCCTTGAGCTCCTCCAGGGTCAGGTTCAGCGGGACGCGCCAGTTGGGGTACTCGTCGACGGTGCCCGGCTGGTTCTGGGTGCGGCGCTCCCCCGCGGCGTCCGCGAGCGAGACGCCGATCAGCCGGGCCGGGGTGCGGGTCAGATAGGCGTGCAGCGCCCGGACGATCCGCGCCACCCCCACCTCGGCCAGGAACTCCGCCGGTTCGGCGGCGCCGGGCTCGGGCAGCAGGCCCTCCTCGGCGAGCAGGTGGAACCAGGTGGCCAGATCGTCCCGGTGGGCGGCGCGCTCGACCTCGGGGGGCCTGGTCAGCAGGCCGAGCCGGTCGCGCAGCGCGATGTGGTCGCCGTGCAGGAACCCCGCGATCGGCGGCAGGTCGTGGGTGCCGACGGTGGCCAGGCACTGCTCGCGCCACTGCTCGGGCCGGCGGCCCCGTTCGAACCAGAGCAGGCTGGTGCCGAGCACCCCGTGGGCGGACAGGTCCTCGCGCAGCGAGGGCTCGACGGTCCCCAGGTCCTCCCCCACCAGCACCGCCTCGGCCTTGGCGGCCTCCTCGCAGAGCACCCGCAGCAGCGCCCTGCGGTCGTAGGAGACGTAGGCGCCTTGGTCGGGCGGCGCTCCTTCGGGCACCCACCACAGCCGGGAGAGCTGCATCACATGGTCGAGCCGCAGCCCGCCGCCGTGCCGGAGCGCCCCGGCGAGCATCGCCCGGTACTGGCGGTGGTCGCCGTCGGCGATCCGCAGCGGGTGCAGCGGCGGCTGGCCCCAGTCCTGGCCGAGCTGGTTGAACTCGTCCGGCGGCGCCCCCACCGAGATCCCCTGCGCGAACAGCTCGGGGTAGAGCCAGGTGTCGGCGCCGCCCGGATGCACCCCGACGGCCAGATCATGGACGATCCCGATCGGCATCCCGCTGGAGCGGGCGGTGCGCTGGCCGTCGGCGAGCTGGCCGTCCAGCCGCCACTGGAGCCAGGCGTGGTACTCCACCCGGTCGGCGCGCGCCCCGCCCGGTTCCTGGCCCGGCCAGTGCCGCCAGTCGGGGCCGTGCAGTTCGGCGAGCGCGCACCAGGTGGCGAAACCGGTCAGGGCGGAGCCCTCGCGACGCCGGTAGGCCCGGTAGGACGCCTCCGGCCGGAACCGGACGAACAGCGCCCGCAGGATCTCGTCCTTGACCTTCCAGACCTGGTCGCGGTCCAGGGTCTCGACCGACTGGAGCCGTCCCAGCAGCTCCCACCGGTCGGGATGCTCCTCGAACTCGGGCAGGGCGCTCACCCGCAGGTACAGCGGGCTGATGTACCGCCGGCTGACCGGCAGGTAGGGCGACGGCTCGATCGGCGCGACGGGTGATGTCGCGTGCAACGGGTTGACCAGCAGGAATCCCGCGCCGAGCCCGGCGCTCCAGCGGGCCAGCTCGGCCAGATCGCTCAGATCGCCGACCCCGCAGGAGCCCCGCGACCTGACCGAGTAGAGCTGGGTCATGAACCCCCAGGCGCGTGGCGGCCGGGGCAGCGGATCGGGCGGGCGTTCTGCGGAGCGCTGCTCGGGGACGGGCTCGCCGGGGCCGAGTGCGGCCAGGACGGCGCGGAGCGTGTCCGGCGAGACCTCGACCTCCTCGCCGCGCCAGTCCCGGTACCGGGTCTCGACGCGATGGGCCCTGGCGAGGCGGCGCAGCTCCTCATCGTCCACGAGGGTCCTTCTAACCGGCGCCCGGCCCGGCAAACGCCAGGAAGGGGACATGTCACCAGATGGATGGCCCTGGCGTTGTGTCGTATGACTTAGGGCAGACAAACTTACCCGCCGGTACACGTTGTGAATCCCCGGATTCGGGCGACAAAACTAGTACCGAACACCCCTAGGCGACCGCCCGGTGAATGGTTACTCTGCGCGCAGAGGATCATGTATGTGTAGAGCGCGAACTACACAGTGTGAGCAGTGGGAGGGAAGTGAGTCATGGCCACGATCGAGCGTGGCGAGGTCGGCAGCGCCCGCGGTCAGCCCGACGGCGACGGCGGCAAGCCCAAGTACGGCGATGTGCTGGGCAGTCCGCAGCTACGCCGCTGGTTGCTGCGCGTCGGAGCGGCAGCGGTCATCGGCATCCTGTTCGCGATCGTCTTCGATCTTCGAGTGGGGGTCACCGTGGCGATCGTCACAGTGATCGCCGACACCGTGCGGAAGGCCAGGAGCGTCCCGGCCGACCAGGCCTGGCGTCGGGCGTCCGCCGCTGAGCGCAGGACCGAGAAGCAGCTGCGCGGCCTCACCAAGCAGGGCTGGCACATCCTGCACGCCAGAGCCGTCCCCCGGGACGTCGACGGCGTCAGCGACGGCAAGATCGACCATCTGGTCATCGGGCCGACCGGGGTCTACGCGATCGACTCCGAGATGTGGGACAAGCGCCTGCCGGTCCGGACCCTCTCGCATCTGCGGCTCTTCCACGGCCCCTTCGAGAAGAAGGAACGCCTGGACGAGGCGCGCTGGGAGGCCAACCAGGCCAGCCGTGCGCTGAGCAAGGCCCTCGGGGTGGAGATCCCCGTGCAGCCGTCCGTGGCGATCTACGGCCCGGCGATCCCCTGGCGGATCATGACCGTCCGGAACGTCGACGTGTACGCCGGAGCGACGGCCAAGAAGTACCTCCGCAAGAGGCCGAAGGTCCTCACGCCGGAGGAAGTGGAGCGGATCGCCGCGGCGGCAAGCGCGGTTTTCCCCTCCAAGTTCCCGGAGTAACCCTCCCGGAGCAGTTCCCGGAAGATCGGGGCACCCCGCCGAAGTCGCCGGGGTGCCGCTGACGGGTAGGCTTGGCGCACCGTCTCATCGTCGCCAGCCCCGTCACCCCTTGGGGCCACCCACCATCTCAAGATCCACGGTTGGGAGAGTCCCCGTCATGCCAGCGCTCAGGTCTCGCACGGTCACCCACGGACGGAACATGGCGGGCGCCCGCGCCCTCATGCGCGCGTCCGGTGTGGAACGCGAGGACTTCGGCAAGCCGATCATCGCGATCGCCAACAGCTTCACCGAGTTCGTCCCCGGCCATGTGCACCTGCGGGAGGTCGCGCAGGTCGTCGCCGCGGCCGTGAAGGCGGCGGGCGGTATTCCGCGCGAGTTCAACACGATCGCGGTCGACGACGGCATCGCGATGGGCCACGGCGGGATGCTCTACTCGCTGCCGTCACGCGAGCTGATCGCCGACGCGGTCGAGTACATGGTCGAGGCGCACTGCGCCGACGCCCTGATCTGCCTGTCGAACTGCGACAAGATCACCCCCGGGATGCTGATCGCGGCGCTCCGGCTCAACATCCCCACCGTGTTCATCTCCGGCGGGCCGATGGAGGCCGGGAAGGTGACGGTCGTCAACGGGACGGCCTCGCTGGTGCGCAAGCTGGACCTGATCGACCCGATGATCGCCGCCGCCGACGAGTCGGTGTCCGACGCCGAGCTGCTCGAGATGGAGGAGGCCGCCTGCCCGACCTGCGGCTCCTGCTCCGGCATGTTCACCGCCAACTCGATGAACTGCCTCACCGAGGCCATCGGCCTGGCGCTGCCCGGCAACGGCTCCACCCTCGCCACCCACGCCGCCCGCAAGACCCTCTTCGAGGACGCCGGCCGCGTGGTCATGGACATCACCCGGCGCTACTACGAGCAGGACGACGCCTCCGTCCTGCCGCTGTCGATCGCGACCCGTGAGGCGTTCGCGAACGCGATGGCGCTCGACGTCGCGATGGGCGGCTCCACCAACACGATCCTGCACCTGCTGGCCGCCGCCCGCGAGGCGAAGGTCGACTTCGGCCTCAGCGACATCGACGCGGTGTCCCGCCGGGTGCCGTGCGTCTCCAAGGTCGCCCCGGCGACCGCGAAGTACCACATGGAGGACGTGCACCGGGCGGGCGGCATCCCCGCGCTGCTCGCCGAGCTCGACAAGGCCGGCCTGATCCACCGCGATCTGCCGACGGTCCACTCCGCGACGATCGGCGAGTTCCTCGACCAGTGGTCGATCACCTCCCCGAACGTCCGGCCGGAGGCCCTGGAGCTGTTCCACGCGGCTCCCGGCGGCGTCCGCACCACCCAGGGCTACTCCCAGAACACCCGCTGGGACTCCCTGGACACCGACCGCGAGAACGGCTGCATCCGCTCCGTCGCCCACGCCTACACCAAGGACGGCGGGCTGGCGGTGCTGCGCGGCAACATCGCCCCCGACGGCGCGATCGTGAAGACCGCGGGCGTCGAGGAAGAGCTGTGGAAGTTCACCGGACCGGCCATCGTCTTCGAGTCGCAGGAGGACGCCGTCGACGGCATCCTGTCGAAGCAGGTCAAGCCGGGCGACGTCGTCGTGATCCGCTACGAGGGCCCCAAGGGCGGCCCCGGGATGCAGGAGATGCTCTACCCGACGAGCTTCCTGAAGGGCCGCGGGCTCGGCAAGGCCTGCGCGCTGATCACCGACGGCCGCTTCTCCGGCGGCACGTCGGGGCTGTCCATCGGCCACGCCTCCCCCGAGGCGGCGGCCGGCGGCGTCATCGCCCTGGTCGAGACCGGCGATGAGATCATCATCGACATCCCGGCCCGCAAGCTGGAGCTGAACGTCACCGACGAGGTCCTCGCCGACCGGCGGGCCAAGCTGGAGGCCAACACCGGCTACCGGCCGGTCGACCGGGTCCGTCCCGTCAGCGCCGCGCTCCGGGCCTACGCCGCGATGGCGACCTCCGCCGACACCGGCGCGGCCCGCGACATCAGCCAGCTCGAACGCTGACCCCGCTCCACGAAACGGCGGCTCCCCATCGGGGGGCCGCCGTTCTCATGCCGTCAGGAGCAGCAGCCCCCACCGCAGCAGCCGCCGCCCGAGGAGCGCGGCGGCGCGGTGACGGTGCCGGTCATCGCGACCGTCGACAGCAGCTTCACCGTGTCGTCGTGGCCGGTGGGGCAGGGCGTGGGGGCGTCGGAGTCGGCCATCGGGCGGGTGAGTTCGAAGGTGGCGCCGCAGGTGCGGCAGCGGTAGTCGTAGCGAGGCATGGCGCCAGTTTAGGCGGCGGGCTCGGTGACGTAGGCGGCCCACTGCGGGTCGCCGTCGTTGCCGATCAGGCCGATCAGCCGCCAGTGGGCGCCGCGCGGCACCGCCGGGGGGTTCGGGAGCGACCAGCCGAGCTCCTCCAGGAGGCGGTCGGCCTTCCGGTGGTTGCAGGGGGTGCAGGAGGCGACGCAGTTCTCCCAGGTGTGCGGGCCGCCCTTGCTGCGGGGCTGCACATGGTCGATGGTCTCGGCCTTCTTGCCGCAGTAGACGCACCGGTAGTTGTCGCGGCGCATGAGGGCCGCGCGGGTCAGCGGGATCCGGGTGCGGAAGGGGATGCGCACATAGCGGCGGAGCCGGATGACCGAAGGGACCTGCATCTGGACGTTGGACGACCGGAGGCAGGCGCCGGAGGAGTCGTGATGCACGACCTCGGCCTTCTCCCGGAGAACGAGACAGACGGCCCGGCGGAGGGGCAGAGTCGTCAGCGGTTCGTACGTGGCGTTCAGGAGAAGGACCTGGCGCATCAGCGGGCCTCCTCCCTGGGAGAAGGAGGCCGTGCGGGGCCTATGTGCGGTGGCACGCTGAAAGCAGCGTGCCATGGCCGGGCCCCTGGCTCGGCCGGATCCGGTACAACCGCCACGAGGGCCTCCTCTGGGCGTGACGACCCGAGCAGTCAACAGTGTGACCAATGGGATGCTGTTCGCGCTACCCCTATATGCCCGGATCCGGTCGTCCGCAGACACGCCGCCGGCGATGAGGCTCCGTTTTCTGCGGAGCCCCATCGCCGAAGGTCAGGAGGCCGCGGGACGTGCCGTCGTGGTCTGCCAGACGATCCGTCCGTTGATCTGGACGCTCCCGTTCAGCGTGCCCGGCACGTCGGCCTCGACGGCGCCCTGCCGGGACTGGCCCGGCGCCACCTTCGCCCACGTGCAGCGGACCACCGCGCCCGACACCTGGCAGCCGGGCGACACATAGGTGATCGGCAGGGCGGGGCTGAGGGTGTGGGTCAGGACGACCTTCTCGGCCGCGACGGCGCCGGTGTTCCGGACCGTCCACGCCCAGGCGACGTGGTCGCCCTCGTCGGACACGTCGGGCTTCCCGTAGCCGAACTCGATGCCGCCGCCGCTCAGCGCGTGCGGAGCGGCGGCGGCCGGTGCCGCGGACAGCAGCGTGACCGCCGCGGCGGCGACCAGGCCGATGGTGCGGATCCTCATCGTCGTACCCCCGATATCAAGATCATTCGATCAGGACACTCCTAGCGGACCGGCCGATCGGCGCCAAGGTCATCGGTGTGGTGTCGCCCGATCCTGGCGGCACGGTTGCGGATCACAGGTCGTACCCTGATCACATGGACTACCCGGTCGCACCCCGCCAGGACATCGTCGACGACCTCCACGGCCACCGGGTGGCCGATCCGTACCGGTGGCTCGAGGACCCGCAGTCCGCCGAGACCAAGGAGTGGCTGCGCGCCGAGGACGAGCTGTTCCACACCGTGGTCGACGACCTGCCCGGCCGTGAGCGGCTGCGCCGCCGGGTCACCGAACTGCTCGGCTCGGGCTATGTCTCCTCCCCCACCTTCCGCGGGGAGCGCCGCTTCTTCATGCGCCGCACCGCCGAACAGGAGCTCGGCGCGCTGTACACGATCGACCCCGACGGCGCCGAACGCACCCTGATCGACCCGATCGCCCTCAACCCCGACGGCACCACCACGCTCGACTCGTGGCAGCCCGACAAGGAGGGCAGGCTGCTCGCCTACCAGCTCAGCGAGGGCGGCGACGAGGAGTCCCAGCTGTCGATCATGGACATCGCGACGGGCGAGACCGTCGAGGGCCCGATCGACCGCTGCCGCTACACGAGCGTCGCGTGGCTGCCGGGCGGCGAGGCGTTCTACTACGTGCGCCGGCTCCCCAAGGACCAGGTGCCCGAGGGCGAGGACCAGTACCACCGCCGCGTCTACCTGCACCGCCTCGGCACCGACCCGGAGACCGAGGACGTCCTGATCTTCGGCGAGGGCCGGGACAAGACCGAGTACTTCGGGGTCGGCGTCAGCCGGGACGGCCGCTACCTGTCGATCTCCGCGAGCCGCGGCACCGCGCCCCGCAACGACCTCTGGTACGCCGACCTCACCGCGTGCGACCCGGCCGCGCCCGTCCTGGTCCCCGTCCAGCTCGACGTCGACGCGCAGACCAGCGTCCGGTTCCACCCGAACGGCACCGCCTACGTCTGGACCGACCGGGACGCCCCGCGCGGCCGGCTCGCCGTCGCCGACCCGGCCGACCTGTCCCCCGGCGGCTGGCGCGACCTGCTGCCCGAGGACCCCGAGGCCGTCCTCAACGACTACGCGATCATCGACGATCTGGACCGTCCCGTGCTCCTGGCCGGCTGGACCAGGCACGCCATCTCCGAGATCACCGTCCACGATCTGGCGACCGGCGAACGGCTCGGCGAGGTGCCCCTGCCCGGGCTCGGCTCGATCGGCGGGATCGTCGAACGGTACGACGGCGGCCACGAGGCGTGGTTCGGCTACACCGACAGCGTCACGCCCGGGGCCGTCTACCGGTACGATGCCCGGTCGGGCGAGACGACGCTCTGGGCGTCGCCGCCCGGAACCGTCGAGGTGCCGCAGGTGGAGGCGCAGCAGATCGCCTACACGTCCAAGGACGGCACGACGGTCCGGATGCTGGTCGTCGGCTCCCTCGACGGCGGGCCCAAGCCGACCATCCTGTACGGCTACGGCGGCTTCAACGTCTCGCTCACCCCGTCGTACTCGGCGGGCATCCTCGCCTGGGTGGAGGCGGGCGGCGTGTACGTGGTCGCGAACCTGCGGGGCGGCTCCGAGGAGGGCGAGGAGTGGCACCGCGCGGGGATGCTGGGCCACAAGCAGAACGTCTTCGACGACTTCCACGCGGCCGCCGAACGGCTGATCGCCGACGGCTGGACCACCCCCGAACAGCTCGCGATCTCGGGCGGCTCCAACGGCGGGCTGCTGGTCGGCGCGGCCCTCACCCAGCGGCCCGACCTGTACGCGGCGGTCGTCTGCTCCGCGCCGCTGCTCGACATGGTGCGGTATGAGAAGTTCGGTCTCGGGCAGACCTGGAACGTCGAGTACGGCTCCGCGGACGATCCCGAGCAGCTCGGCTGGCTGCTGTCCTACTCGCCCTACCACCACGTCAAGGAGGGCACGGCCTACCCGGCGACCCTCTTCACGGTCTTCGAGTCCGACAGCAGGGTCGATCCGCTGCACGCCCGCAAACTCTGCGCGGCGCTCCAGCACGCGACCTCCGCCGACCGGCCGATCCTGCTGCGGAACGAGGCCGAGGTCGGGCACGGCGCCCGTTCGCTGACCAGAAGCGTCGATCTCTCGGTGGACACGATGTCCTTTCTCGCGCGCTACACAGGTCTGGCCCTGTAGAAGAGGTCCATGACGCAGCCGAAACCGGACCGGGTCCTCGACCTGCTGAAGACCCGGCCCGAGCACCCCGACTCCGCCGAGGGCTATCTCGACCTGGCCGGACCGGCCGCCAAGGCGGGCCCCGCCCAGTCGCAGCGGCTGTGGACGACGCTCGCGCCCATCTACGAGCACCTGTGGCGGCCGTTCGCGTTCAACCTCGCCAAGGGCTGGCCGTTCGGCCCCGACACCGCCGCCGAGTTCGCGATGGCACGCCGCGCCCTCGGCCTGGCCGCGCCCGGCGCCGCCGTCAAACCCGACGTCACCGTCCTCGACCTGGCGTGCGGCCCCGGCAACGTGACGCGCGCGCTGGCCGAAGGGGTCGCCGACGAAGGTCTGGTGATCGGCTGCGATCTGGCGTCCGGGATGCTCGCCAAGGCGGTGGCCGCGACCAAGGACGAGCCCGTCGCCTACGTCCGGGCGAACGTCCTCGACCTGCCGTTCCGCGACGCCTCGTTCGACGCCGTCGCCTGCTTCGGCGCCCTCTACCTGTTCGACGAGCCGTGGCCCGTCGTCGACGAGATGCGCCGGGTGCTCAAGCCCGGCGGCCGGATCGCGATCCTGACGTCACGACGGCCCAGACCGGCGCTCGCGGGCCACGCCGTCCAGGCGATCGCGAACGTCGGCGGCGGCTACCTGTTCGGCCACGACGAGGTCGTCACCGGGCTGAAGGAGCGCGGTTTCACCGATCTGGAGCGCCGGTCGTTCCCCGCGCTGCAGCTCGTCTCCGGCACGGGCTGACCCCGGAGGCGGCACCGCGCGGCCGCCCCCGGGGCGCATCTACAGCTGCTTCTCTCCGTAGATGTTGATGATCCCGTTGATCACCTCGCGCCGGATCTCGTGCCAGCCGTACTTGCGGTACAGCTCGATCGCGGGACCCTGGAACTCGGTGGTGTCGCCGAGCAGCCGCCGGTAGCCCAGCTCGGCCGCCCGCTCCTCCAGCGCCTGGAGCACGGCCGCGCCGTACCCCAGCCGCTGCAGATCCGGGCGGACCCGCAGCCGGACCATCTCGGCCGACGACTCGTCGTGGCGCCGGAGCCCGCCCATCGCGACGGGCACCTGCGCGCCGGGAAACCGATCATCGGAACCCGTCACGGTTCCGACCAGGAACTCGCCCGAACCGTCCTGGAGGTAGAGCTCCTCCAGCCGGTGCAGGTCGTGTTCGTAGTAGACGCCGTCGCCGGGCCGCAGCCCTATCCTGGCGAGCCCCTCGCGGTGCAGGGAGAGCACCGCTTCGAGGTCGCCGGGGACGAAACGCCTCAGCAGGAGATCGCCGAAGACCCATGAGGGCGTGGCGGTCGGGCGCCGGAGCAGTGTCCCGGCGCCGCTCCCGATGGCCGTCACGCGATCAGGCCAGGTCCGGTGGCGCGCTGTTCAGATTTCCCATCGGGCTCTGGACGGACGGGCCGGCCAGCGCCTCGCGCAGGTCGCGCAGCTCGGCTATCTCGCCGTGCTGCTGGACCACGGTCGCGGCGAGCTGCCGCGCCCGGTGCATGAGAATGTCGGACCGGTGGTCGGGGTCGAGGTCCATGATGGCGTCGCGCGCCTGCGTGGCCGCTTTCCCCGCGTCGCCGGCGTGGAGCGAGCAGTGCGCCCGGTCCAGTTTGACGAGCGTCCGGTCGATGATCTCGGTCGGTGAGTAGAGGGACAGCGCATGCGACAGCACCTGCTCGCCCATCCGGTGGTCGCCGAGGTTGGTGTAGGTGTCGCCCTCGTAGAAGGACATCTGCCGGTCGGTGAACCCGAACACCAGGTCGGAGGTGTCGGTCTTGGACAGCTGCTCGAACACCGCGCGCCCCCGTACGAGAGCGCGGCGTGCGGTGGGCGCGGCGTCGGAACGTCCGCGCAGCGCCAGCTGGCCGAGCGCCCTGGCCTCGACGGCCGGAGCCATCGCCGCCGCGACGTTCGGGGTCCGTCCCGCCAGATCCTGGGCCTTGCGCGCCAGGTGCAGGGCCTCGCGCGGATCACCGTAATAGAGGGGCAGCAGCGATTCGCGGACCGTCACCCAGGCCCGCAGGCCCCGGTCTCCGGTCTCGTCCGCAGCCGTCCTGGCCGTCCTGAAGAACGACCGGGCCAGCCGGTGGTCCCCCAGGTTGATCATGATGAGTCCCGAGACGCCGGAAAGCTGGGCCGCGATACGGCACAGCCGTTCCTGGAGCTCCACGGGCTGCCGCTGGTCGGCCAGCCTGCGCACCTCGCTGAAGTCGAGGAGCACGTCACAGAGCATCCGCAGGGAAGGAGTCGACTGGTACGACTGACCGTACCCGTGGATCGTCTCCTCCCACTGATCGAGCATCGTCGGCGACACTGTCGCGCTGACAAGGGTGTCGTCCATCTTCCTGCGGAGCTGATCCACCGCTCCGAGGAACTGGCCGTCGAGCGCCACGCCCGCTCCGGCCAGCAGTTGCAGAAGGGTCCGGCGAAGCACGACGTCCTCCTCTCCGAGATCGAGGCCCAGCGGCCGACCCATCGCCCCGGAGGCTTCGGCGCGGTGAAGGCCTCCGTCGTGCGGATGGGCCATCCAACCCCGGTCGACCACCGAGCCGACCAGGGTCTCCGGCTCCGTGAGGCGAGCCGGTACGGTGACCGCTGAACGCTGGTCGTGGCCCCTGCCGCAAACACAGGGGCCTTGATAACCGAGTTCTCCCGGATCGACGCGATAGACCAGGCACAAATAGTGCAAATACTCAGGACCTGGTCTTTTGTAGCTGCTCTCGTAAGCCGACAGAAGCGTCTCCCCGATCTTCGGGGCGGGTTTTCCATCGACCTCGTAGAGCGCTCGCATCTGCGCCACCACGTCGGACAGCGCCACCCCGAGGGCCAGGCGGTGAGCCTTGATCCGGCTCGTACCGAACAGCGGACCGCACTGTTCGAAGATCTCCACGGCGATGTTCGCCGCCGAGAGGTTCCTGGCCAGACCGAGCGCGCGGATCCTTCGCGCCCGGTCGGATTCCTTACGGGGGGGTTCTGCCATCGTGCCGGCCTCCTCACCAACCGCCGGATGTGTGCACGGTCACTACTGTGCACTCCCCCGAGCCCTGGCGACCGGTTTTCTCGGTCAGGTTGCAGGATTTTGATCTGCGCACGCAGCGTAACCCCGGCAACCCTTGGAGCCAAGACATCACCTGACCAGCCGGTTGAACCAGGACACACCGGGAACCAGGTTTCACCCACCGGGTATAAGAAACCTTCTACCCAGGGGGGTGAAACCTCTCTCGGGCCGCGCGGAGCACTCTTGACCCCCCTCTTCCGAGTTGCAATTCTCGCCATGCAGCCAGAAACACGGAACTCGCGACAAGGGGAGGTGCGCTCAGGTGATCAGCGATCGGCGGGTCGGCTACCTCGAGGAACTGGTGGAGGAACTGGACGCCTGCGGCCTGGTGGCACGGGTGGTCCGGACGCGCTCCGGGCCGGCGTTCCTCAGGGTCGTCAACCCCAGCGCCGCTAGCCTCACCGAGAACGTGACCTGCGCGCCCGTGCCGGAGACCAGGGAGCACTACTTCTGGTGGTCCTGGGGAGAAAGACTGCACCGGGTCGACGACCCCGGCGCCGCCGCCCGCAAGCTGGCGCGCGTGCTGGAGCCGTGCACCCCCACAAGCCGGGAGGGTTCCGCGAGGGCCTGACGAACCAGGCGCGGTGGCTCAGTCGCCCCCGCGGAACCCACCCGTACCACAACTCAACCGATCATCCGTTCGATCACCCAGACGACGCCCGGCCACGTCCACGCCCACTTTCGCGGCCGGGCCCACCAAGGACGAAGGAACCGGCTCCCCGGAGGGGGGCGGGTCGGTGATTCCGTCCGCAGACCCTCCCCGATGATCTCGTCGGGGTCCGTCCGCACCACCGCTGCGACCGTACGACCCGATCGTTTCCGTCCCCTACGATCGGTTTGCGTGCAGGTCGCACGTCCACGGTGGTGGTCCGGACGGATCCGCCGGCGGGATCCCGGGGAGGGTCTTCACGTTGTTGTCGTCACTGCCGCTGTTGTCCGACGCCAGGATGCCCGAGGGCACCTGCGCCAGGGCGGGTGACGAGGACGCCTCCAGCGTCGCCTGCCGGGCCGTCTGGAACGTGTCGCACAACGAGGACGTCACCCGGTTCTTCCACACCTGGCTCGACGGCCTCGTCACCACCCTCCTGTGGATCATCATGGCGCTCGTCGCGTCGGTGGTCGTCCGGCACTTCACCCACCGGCTGATCACCAAGATCACCGAGAAGGTGGCCGAAGGCACCATGTCGGAGAAGATCCGGGACCGCACCCGGACGATCTTCGACGGCAGCCCCGCCCTGCTCAGCGAGCGCCGCCGCCAGCGCATGGAGACCATGGGCTCGGTACTCCGCTCCATCGCCTCCGTGGTGATCTTCGGTACGGCGGCCTTCACCGTCCTCGGCCAGATGGGGCTGAACCTCACCCCGATCCTGGCCAGCGCCACCGTGATCGGCGCCGCGGTCGGCTTCGGCGCGCAGAACATCGTCAAGGACCTGCTGGCCGGGCTGTTCATGCTGCTCGAAGACCAGTACGGGGTCGGCGACGTCGTCGACACCGGCAGCGCCAAGGGCAGCGTCGAGGCCGTCACGCTGCGGATCACCCGGCTCCGCGACGTCAACGGGGTGGTCTGGTACGTGCGGAACGGCGAGATCACCCGGATCGGCAACGAGTCGCAGAACTGGGGCCGCGCCGTCCTGGACATCCCGGTCGCCGCCGACCAGGACGTCGACACCGTCCGCGATCTGCTCCAGCAGACCGCCGACGCGCTCGCCAAGGAAACCGACTGGGACGAAGTGATCATCGAGAAGCCGTCGGTCTGGGGCGTCCAGGCGCTGAACGGCGACACCATGGTCGTCCGGGTCACGCTCAAGACCCAGCCGGGCCGGCAGGGCGACGTCGCCAGGGCGCTGCGCATCCGGGTCAAGCGGGCCTTCGACGAGGCCGGGATCACGCTGGGAGTGCCCGCTCCCTGAGCGGGTTAGGCTGGAGAACGATGAGCCAACAGATCACTTATTACGAGGCCATGGGCGGCGAGGAGACCTTCCGCAGGCTCGTCCACCGCTTCTATGAGGGCGTCGCCGAAGATCCGGTGCTCCGCCCCCTGTACCCCGAAGAGGATCTCGGCCCCGCCGAAGAGCGGCTGGCGCTGTTCCTCATCCAGTACTGGGGCGGCCCCAGCACCTACAACGAGCTGCGCGGCCATCCCCGGCTGCGGATGCGGCACTTCCCGTACCGCATCGGGATCCGCGAGCGCGACGCCTGGCTGGCGCACATGCGCGTCGCCGTCGACTCCCTCGACCTCGAACCGCGGTTCGTCGAGGTCCTCTGGGACTACCTCTCGCGCGCGGCGGACAGTCTGGTGAACAGCGAGGGATAACCGGGTAGATCGTCCCTCATGACGACCTCCCCTCCCCCCTCCTCCGCTTCCCCCGCACCCCGGCCGTGGTGGCATGACGCCGTGGTCTATGAGGTCTATCCCCGCAGCTTCGCCGACTCCTCAGGGGACGGCGAAGGCGATCTGGAGGGGGTCAGGTCCAGGCTGCCCTACCTCCGCGACCTGGGGGTGGACGCGCTGTGGCTGACGCCCTTCTACCGTTCCCCGCTCGAGGACGGCGGCTACGACGTGGCCGACTACCGCGACGTCGACCCCAGGTTCGGCGGCCTCGCCGACTTCGACCGGCTGGTCCGCGACGCCCACGGGCTCGGCCTGCGGGTGATCGTCGACATCGTGCCGAACCACACTTCGGCGGAGCATCCCTGGTTCCAGGAGGCTCTGAAGGGTGTCGGCCGGGATAGATATCTGTTTCGCTCCGGTGAGGAGCCGCCCAACGACTGGAAGTCGAACTTCGGCGGCCCGGCCTGGACGCGGGTCGCCGACGGCTCCTGGTACCTGCACCTGTACACGCCGGGACAGCCCGATCTGAACTGGCGCAACCCCGAGGTCCGCAAGGAGTTCGAGGACATCCTGCGGTTCTGGCTGGACCGCGGGGTCGACGGATTCCGGATCGACGTCGCGGCGGGGCTGTTCAAGGACCCGTCACTCGCCGATCTGGGCGATCTGGGCCCCCACGCGGCCGGATCGCCGATGTACGGGCGGCCCGAGGTCCACGCGATCTACCGGGACTGGCGGGCCATCCTCGACTCCTACCCGGACGAGCGGATGGCCGTCGGGGAGGTGTGGACGGAGTCGGCGGACGACCTGGCGCTCTACGTGCGCCCCGACGAGCTGCACCAGGCGTTCCAGTTCGCGCTGCTGCTCGCGCCGTGGGACGCGGCGGTCTTCCGGGAGATCGTCTCCTCGACGCTGGCCTCGGCCCGGGGCTCCGCGCCGACCTGGGTACTGTCGTCACACGACGTCATCCGGCACGGCTCCCGCTACGGGACCGCGGAACGCGCCCGCTCGGCGCTGCTGTTCCTGCTCGCGCTGCCCGGCTCCGCCTACCTCTACCAGGGCGAGGAGCTGGGGCTGCCGGAGGTCTTCGACCTGCCGGCCTCGGCCCGCCAGGACCCGATCTTCTTCCAGGGCGGCGGGCTCGGCCGGGACGGCTGCCGGGTGCCGCTGCCCTGGTCGGGCACCACCCCGCCCTACGGCTTCAGCACAGGTGAGCCCTGGCTGCCCCAGCCGGACTCCTGGGCCCCCCTGACGGCCGCGGCGCAGGCCGCCGACCCCGCGTCCATGCTCAGCTTCTACCGGGACGCCCTGGCGCTCAGGAGACGGCTCAGGGACGGGCTGCCCGCAGAACTGGAGTGGTGTGACGCGCCCGACCAGGTGCTGACGTTCCGGCGCGGGCCGCTGACCTGCACCGTGAACTTCGGCGACGCGCCGGTGCCGTTCCACGGCAAGGTGCTGCTGGCTTCCGGGGACGTGTCCGCCGGAGCGCTGCCCGCCGGGGGCGGGGCCTGGCTCGCCGAGGCGTAGCGGCCGCTACACGGCCGTCCAGCACTCCTGCTTCTCGTCGTAGACGTAGTGCGGGCCGCTCAGCCGGTACGTCTTCGACAGGACGCGCTTCTTGCCGTGGAAGGCCAGGACGTCGAGGGTGCGGGGCCTGACCTTCGCGCCCTTGACGTTCTTGACGGCCTGGCGGGCCTTGGCCAGCGCCGCCTTCTTCGTCTTCGCCCTGACCTCGACGAACACCCCGTCGGGGTCACCGCCCCAGTCACAGCGGGAGATGCCCTTGCACGGCTTCGGCTCGACGAGTTTCACGCATTTCTCACAGGCCTCGGCCGCGGGGGCGACCGCCAGGACCAGCGCGAGAGCGGAGACGAGAGCGAGCAGAACACGGCGCAAGGGTCCTCCAAGAACGTGAGTAGGGTCTCACCCTACTTTGGGCTGGAGAAAACGGGAGATGTACTCGCGCTCGGCAGGCGTGTAGCGGCGCAGCCGCGCGTTCTCCACGTCGAACGCCACGAGCGTGGAGGTGGCCGTCGCGTAGACGTTCTCGTCGTCGCGGACCTCGTAGGACAGCTTGAACGAGGCGGCGCGCAGATCGGTCACCCAGCTCTCCACCCGGATCGGGTGGATCACGCCCTGCAGCGGCACCTTGTAGTCGATCTCGTGCCGGGAGACGACCATCCCCCGGACCGGCTCCAGACCGGCCAGGATCGGGTCGGCGTGGAACATGACCAGCCGGGCGTCCTCGAGGTAGCCGAGGAACTTCACGTTGTTCACGTGCATCTGGGAGTCGATGTCGCCGAACCGGATGTGGAACTCGTAGACGTGGCGGAAGGACCGGGCGGTGTCCTGCTTCGCGGGGAGCGTGGCGGTGTCGTCCAATGTCCTGCCTTGATCTCTTCGAGGGTGTTCGGGGGCAAGTGCCAGGTTACCGGGACCACTCGGGCACCCCGAAACGCAGCGAAGGCCACAAGATCCGCAGATCTTGTGGCCTTCGGCTAGAAACCCGGCTTTTAGTCGCGGGTCAGCTTGCGGTAGGTGACGCGGTGCGGACGAGCCGCCTCGGCGCCCAGCCGCTGGATCTTGTTCTTCTCGTAGTCGGCGAAGTTGCCCTCGAACCAGAACCAGTTCGACTCGCCCTCCCACGCCAGAATGTGGGTGGCGATCCGGTCGAGGAACCAGCGGTCGTGCGAGGTGATCACGGCGCAGCCGGGGAACTCCAGCAGGGCGTTCTCCAGCGACGACAGAGTCTCGACGTCCAGGTCGTTGGTCGGCTCGTCCAGCATCAGGACGTTGCCGCCCTGCTTGAGGGTGAGCGCCAGGTTGAGACGGTTGCGCTCGCCACCGGACAGGACTCCGGCCTTCTTCTGCTGGTCGGGGCCCTTGAAGCCGAACGCCGCGACGTAGGCACGGGACGGCATCTCGACCTGGCCGACCTTGATGTGGTCCAGGCCGTCGGAGACGACCTCCCACACGTTCTTGTTCGGGTCGATGCCGCCGCGGCCCTGGTCCACATAGGAGAGCTGGACGGTGTCGCCGAGCCGCAGGACGCCCGAGTCGGGCTGCTCCTCGCCGTTGATCATGCGGAACAGCGTCGTCTTACCGACACCGTTCGGGCCGATCACACCGACGATGCCGTTCGGCGGCAGGTTGAAGGAGATGTTCTCCCACAGCACCCGGTCGCCGAAGCCCTTGGTCATCTTGTCGGCGACGATCACCGTGTTGCCCAGGCGCGGGCCCGGCGGGATCTGGATCTCCTCGAAGTCGAGCTTGCGCATCTTGGACGCCTCGGACGCCATCTCCTCGTACCGGTCGAGCCGGGCCTTGGACTTGGTCTGGCGAGCCTTGGCGTTGGAGCGCACCCACTCCAGCTCTTCCTCGAGCCGCTTCTTGCGCTTGACGTCCTTGTTGCCCTCGACCTTGAGGCGCTCGGCCTTCTTCTGCAGATAGGTCGAGTAGTTGCCCTCGTAGGGGTAGCAGCGGCCGCGGTCCAGCTCCAGGATCCAGGTGGCCACGTTGTCGAGGAAGTACCGGTCGTGGGTGACCGCCAGGACGGTGCCCGGGTACTTCTCCAGGTAGGACTCCAGCCAGTTCACCGACTCGGCGTCCAGGTGGTTGGTGGGCTCGTCCAGCAGCAGCAGGTCGGGCGCCTCGAGGAGCAGCTTGCAGAGCGCGACCCGGCGGCGCTCACCACCCGAAAGCTGGGTGACGGGCAGGTCGGGGGCCGGGCAGCGGAGCGCGTCCATCGCCTGGTCGAGCTGGGAGTCGAGATCCCAGGCGTTGCGGTGGTCGAGCTGCTCCTGGAGCGTGCCCATCTCGGCCAGCAGCTCGTCGGTGTAGTTGGTCGCCATCTCTTCGGCGATCTCGTTGAACCGCGCGAGCATCGCCATCGTGTCGGCGACGCCCTCCTGGACGTTCTCCAGGACGGTCTTCGACTCGTTCAGCGGCGGCTCCTGCTGGAGCATCCCGACGGTGAAGCCGGGCATGAGGCGGGCCTCGCCGTTGCTGGGCTGCTCCAGGCCGGCCATCATCCGCATCAGCGTCGACTTACCGGTACCGTTGGGGCCCACCACGCCGATCTTGGCCCCGGGCAGGAAGTGCAGTGTGACGTCGTCCAGCACGACCTTGTCACCGTGCGCCTTGCGCACGCGCTGCATCGTATAAATGTACTCGGCCATGAGGTAAGCCTAGGGGCTTCCCGCCCCCGCTCACGCCCGCCTGTGGATATCCGCGGGGATCAGGGGAGCGAGCGGATCAGCCCGCCTTGCGGACGGCGGGCAGGCAGACCCGGTCACGGCCGGATGCCTTGGCCCGGTAGAGGGCCAGGTCCGCGGAGGCCAGCAGCTCGATCAGATCCTGGCCGTGGGTGCGGTACAGCGCCACACCGACGGAGATCGTCACGGTGACGGTGCTGTCCTCGGCGGGCACGGCCAGCCGGCGGACGCGCGCCCGCAGCCGTTCGGCCACCCGGCACGCCTCGACCGTGTCGGCGCCCGGCAGCAGCACGGCGAACTCCTCGCCGCCGAACCGGCCGATCACGTCGTAGTCGCGGAGCTGGTGGACCAGGGTCGAGGCCACCGCGACCAGCACCTGGTCGCCGAGCAGATGGCCGTAGGTGTCGTTGACCCGCTTGAAGTAGTCGATGTCGATCAGGAGGACGGCCAGTGGCTCATGGGAGCGCTGGGCGCGCGACAGCTCGGTGTCGGCCTCACGCTGCCAGGCGCCCGCGTTGAGCAGACCGGTCTTGGCGTCGGTCCTGGCCGCGGCCTGGAGCTGCTGGTGCATCAGGCTCCGCTGGAGCAGGACGACCGGCGGCAGCGCCAGCAGCAGCAGTGCGGGCGAGATCACACAGGTGATCGCGACGATCACGCCGACGCAGAGCTCGACGACGTCGAGCAGGAGGCTCTCCCGAGTCCACAGGACGTCGCGCCAGCGGCCGTCAGGGGTGGAGGCGTGCGCGGCGACCGCCACCAGGGCCGTGTTGAGGACGATGAACAGGACGGCGCAGCCGATCGCCGCGATGATCGCCGTCTGGTCCTCGGTGACCCAGCGGCCGGTTCCCTCCAGCGGCTCGGGCACGAACCGGTGGAAGACGATCGAGGTCGCGGCGCCCGACAGGCCCAGCGCGGCGGCGGCGAACACTCTGCGGTGCGCCATCGTCGCCCGCACCCGGTACTGGAGCAGCACCTGCAGCGGCACCGGGATCAGCAGGGCGTAGATCGGCGGCAGCAGCAGCGCCACCGGCAACCACCACGCCGACAGCAGGTCGCGGGCCACGCCCGCGGGCATCCCGAGCCGACGCGACGCCTCGATGCAGACCGCGCCGCACAGCCCGAGCGCCAGGAGAGTCAGCGCGTCCTGCCACCGCCACACGGTGTGTGCGGCCTCCCACGCCCCCAGCGCCAGGTAGGCGGCGACCACGAGGAACAGGTACACCACCAGCACCGTGGGCTGAGCAAGCAGCGGCCAGCGGGCGTGCCCGCGACCGGGCTCCCCACCCTCCCGGCGATGCTCGTCGGCGGCTGACTGGTGCACTGCCGTCATGCTTCCCCCACCCCGGCCACCTATCACGTTAGGTAACACGATAATTGCAAGGCGTGCGTCACGGGGCGGAAAGCGTTACCTTCTTCAAGCACTTCGTCCACAGACCACTTCCGTTTCCTCACGAGCCTCAGGAGGCCCCCATGCGCGGCATCTCCTGGATCTGACCCGCACCACACCCTCGCCCACCGCCTCTCCCGCACAGCGGGAGAACGGCCGGAGGCGCGGCCCGCAGGGACGATCCGAGCCATCAGGCCCCTGCCAGGCCCCCCGGAGCACGACCGTCACCCGGCTGATTTCGCCCGGTGAACGTCGCGGCCGAGATCACGCGGCTTCCTCCTCTTCCAGGTCGTAGGAATCGTCGTGGGCGGAAGTTTCAGCACCGGTGTCCGGCGTGTCGGCTCCCGACACGCCCGGGACGACCGGTGAACGGTCGGGTTGGGCGGGATGGAGCCGTGTGACCGGACGGCCCGCCAGGTGATCGGCGGGCTCGATGGGCTCGGCCTGATCCTCGATCGTGGTGGCGGATCTGCTGCGGCGCTGGAAGTGGGCCTTGCCCCGGTTGAGGTCGGGGCCGAAGGCGGCGGCCTGGAGCTCGACCATGATCCGCTGCTGTCCTGCGTGCTCGTAGTCGCGGACCCGCAACCTGCCCTGCGCGATGACCGGGGTGCCGGGCGCCAGCTCGGAGGCGTTGATGTTCTCGGCCAGAGCGCGCCAGCAGCTCACCGACACATAGGTCGGCGGCTGATCCGTCCACTGGCCGGTCTCCCTGACGAAGCGGCGGGGAGTCACCCCGACCCGCACCGACAGGAACGGCACCCCGTTACTGGTGATCCGGTACTGGGGCTTGGCGGCCACCCACCCCACGACCGTCATGTAGGCCTCGTCCATGGCTCCTCCGGAGCCGGGGGTTCCCGGCGAACCCCGTCCGCCTCCGACGGTGCCCCAACCACAAGATCCCTTGGGGACCGAACGGTGTTCTGTGGATAAGCCGTTCCGTGGACAAGGGTCAGGTGCGGGCGGTGGTGAAGGTGGAGCGGTAGGTGGCGTAGGCGGCGAGCTCGTCGGCGATGGGGGCGAGGACCTGGGAGTCGGCGACGGCGGCGATGCTCTCGCGCATCCGGCGTTCGATCCGTTCGCCGTGGCGGGCCGCCGACAGGGCGACGACGTTGCGGCAGGCCGCGGCCGTCAAAGCGCCCATGCCGAACATGCAGACCGTCAGGATCACGACCCACGGCAGGATGTCGCTGCCGAGAAGGCTGCTGGACGTGCCGGTGATCAGGCCGGCCGCGGAACCGGCGAGCAGGCCCGTCCAGACGAGGCCGAGGGCCGCGCCGACGACCAGCAGGTACTGCCAGCCCTTCACCAGCCACCACCAGCGCGGCACCTGGTTGAGCGAAGGCAGCGTCTCGCGGAGCGCGGCGCCGAGCGCGTCCGGCAGGTCGGCGGCGTGGGCGCGCGCCGAGTCACGGACCGAACGCCGCCAC
>NZ_BAAGZI010000001.1:0-97040 GCF_054778695.1 Actinocorallia lasiicapitis | reverse complement strand
CGTTCCTGACCGGCACCGGTCCGACGATCGGGGCGACCGCGGTGAGCAGCACCGTGTCGGGCACCACCGCGGCAACGGGCGGGGCCGGGACCATCGGGGTGAGCACGGCGGCCGTCTCGGGCGGCCTGTCGGCCGGAATCGCGATGAGCGTCCTGGGCAAGGCGGCCCTGGTCGTGGCCGGCTTCCTGGTGGTCGTCGGGGCGGGCGCCGCGATCGTCGCCGCGACCTCCGACCCAGATCCGAAACCACGCCAGACCGTCGCCGCGCCGACCCCCTCGACCCCGGTACTCAGCCCCGTAGGAACGGAATGCGGCAAGCTGACCACACTGTCCGGCACGGTCTCCCCGGTGATCGTCCTCCACGGATCGCTGAACTGCGCCACCGCCATGAACGTCGGCCGCCAGTACTTCACCGCCATCAAGCAGGGCAAAGCCCAAGGACAGGGCCTCTACGCCGACATCGGCAAATGGCACTGCTTCGCCCCCTACGTCGAGGGCCGCTCCCACGCCGACTCCTACCTCCAATGCACCGACAACCCCCAAACCTCCCAAACCGGCGAAAACTCCTTCAAAATCGGCGAATAGCAAGCGGATCGCGGGGTGAAGGCCAGCGGCTGCCGAGGAGGCCATCTCCTGGGTGTCTCGGACGTCAAGGGGCGATGGGGTAGGCCTTGACGCCGTGGGGTGAGAGTTCGGTGACGATTTTGACGGTGCCGACGACGATGGAATTGTCGGAGTCGGCGTTCTTCCGCGCCCAGGCGGTGGCCTTCGCGCGGAGAGCCTTGTTCGTGGGGAACAGTTTCTCGGCGAGGCGGACGACCATTGACGTGCAGTAGACGGTGCCCGTGCCGAGCGTGCAGGAGCCGCCGATGTAGCGGATCTGGTTCTTCTCGTCGTATTCCAGATCGAAATCGGCATCGAGGTCGTCGTCGCCGGGCGGGGTGCAGTGCAAGCGGTGCGCGCCTCCGCGCTGGGGCTTCAACTCGGCTCGTTCCGCGCAGACCCAGTTCTTCTGGCCCTTGAGCCAGTTGTCGACGAGTGCACCGATGGTGACGTCCGGCAGGAAGGCGTGGCGGGACTCGGGGAAGCCGGCCGCCTGGGCGCCCGGCGTGTCGGGGCCCTGCTTGGGAGTGCCGAAATAGCCGAAGGCCGTCCCGCCGATCGCGCCCGCCCCGGCGCAGACCGCGACCAGAACGACCGCGAGCGCGACCTTCGCCCTCCCGGACGACGGCCGTACGACACCCGGCGTCTGCGGCCCCGAAAACCGAGGACCTGGCGGGACGACCTGAGACGGGACGACCTGAGACGGGACGGGCTGCCATGCTCTGCCGTCCCAGTAGAAGCGCCCGTCCGGGGAGAGCGCCGGGCCGTTCATGAGACTCCCTGCAGGTAGAGGCTGACCTTCTCGGCGCGGCTCGTGTCGAGTGAGTAGCGGTAGCCGGCGATCCGGCCGTCGGAAATCGTCTGGGCCTCGGCCTTGCGGGTGATCCAGACCCGAACGTCGCCGACGACCTCCGGGTAGTCGGCGAACGGCAGTTCGGCGAACCACGAGATGAACGCGAGGCTGCTCGGCGATGCGATCACCTCGCCGTCCGGCTCCCAGACGCTCGCATGGATCTCGTTCACCGCCCCGCCTTTCTCGCCTACCTGGGCCTCGAATTTGGTTTCGCCGATCTGGAGTTCGCACGTATCCGCGGCGCAGGTGTAGCCCTTGCCGGTAAGCGCTGAGTAGATGTCCGCCGCCTTCAACGCGGGCACGCAAAGACCGCCGTCGGACGGGCAGTCTTCCGGCCCGTACCCGCCGGCCTTGCCGCTGGCCACGTTGTAGGCGAGGGCGGCGCAGCCCGCGCCGACGGCGACCGCCGCGGCCGCGGCGACGCCGAGTACGCGCGAGGCCATCAAGATCTCCCTCGGACGTGGGAGACCCACTGGCTGCGGAACGCGCCGGCGCTCAGCCCGGTGACGTTCTTGCAGATCCCGTCGAACGACGGCAAATCGACGAGGGCGTTATCAAGCGTGTCGTCATATTTGATGACGTTCGCGTAGAACTCGACGGCGGCGTCCCTGCCTTTGATCTTCTCGACGAAGGTGAAGACGGTGCTGCCCACGGCGTAGTTCCGGCTGATGCCCTTGCCATAGAACGACTTGCTGCCGGGGAACTTCCCGTCGAACCCGGAACGTGCGTAGGCGTGCTGGGCAGCCATCAGTCCCGGTTCTTCCAGGTTCTCCACCCAGCGGGCGAAACCTTCGACCGCCCAGCGCGGCGGACCGAGCCCGCCGAAGGGGGAGCCCGCGTCGACAGCGCGCGCCGCCACCGCGTGCGCCAGCTCATGCCGTATGACGAGCCGGGGGTTCGCCCCGTCACTGGCGATCCGCGGAAGGTTGATGACGATCCGGCCGCCGGCGAACTGCTGGTCGTAGATCTCGCCGTTCTTGCGGACGCCGAACTGCGGGATCTGCACGCCTTCGAACCGGTCCATGTTCTTCAGCCCGTACCACTTGTTGAGGTTCGCCGCGTTGTTGGTGAAGAACAGCACGCTGCCGGGGAATCTGATCCGGTCACCCCACAGCGCGGTGACCTTCGCGGACTCCGAGCTCGCCGCGTCCTGGTAGGCCTTGAGGTCGCGCACCGTGCTGTCGGCGACCAGCCAGATATCGCCGGCCTGGAGCACCGTCAGTTTCTCGTCATGCCAGGGCGCGTTGGTGAGGAGCGACCGGCCGCCGTAAATGTCGTCTTCGGCGTTCCTGGAGCCGGTGATCCCGGTGATGACGAGCTTGCCGTCCTTCCGGGACGCCGTGTACCGGTAGGCCTCCGCTGGGGAGATCCCGCCGACGCCGCCGTCCGCGGCCAACCGCATCACGGCGATGACCGGGGAGAACACCAGCGGTTTGCCGTCCACCACGGGCATCGTCACCGACTTCTCGGTGATGTAGTGGAAGTCGTCCCAGGTGAACTGCGAGAGGTTGGCGAACAGCGCCTTCTCCCGGTCGATCAGCTTCTGGTCGCCGGGATCGAGCGCGGCCAGCCAGCCCGCCTCGTCCTTTGCCCGCAGTGCCGCGGCCCGTCGAGCGAGGATCTCGTCGAGCTCCTTGCGCCCGCCGGTCGCGTCATACCCCCCGAACATGTCCGGTTCGTCCTCAAAGCGAGGCCGCGCGGGGGTCCCCGCACACCCCGAGACCGCGAGCACCCCGCCCAACCCTGACGCCAGCACCCGTCGGCGCGACCAATCGCCGCCTTCCGTCACCATCCACCCCCTGACTGCTGTAAATGATCTTAAGTCGGGCACTGTACTAGTGGCGGCCTCGTTCTCCTCCGCCCCTCTTGTCCCTATACGGACAAATTTGAGGATTTCCGGCTCCGCGGCGGCCGTGCGGCCGGAGGTCTGCTTCGACCACGCGATGACGACCTCGCCGACTTCTCCGGGTTGTAGGCCACCGCTCAGCGAGACTTCAGCAGGAGGGGGTCGGTCTTGGCGTTGGGGACGTCCTCGATCCCGCCGCCGACCGCCCAGTACTGGTCTGTGCCGGGGATCCGGGTGGCGGCGACGACGTAGTAGCCGAACGGCGAAGAGGGCCTTTCCGGCTCGGGGGTGACGGGGTCGTAGTTGATCGTGGAGATGCAGCAGCCGGCGGGGACGGGCTCCGGGGGATCGTAGGTGAGGGCTGTGCCGTTCCAGTGGGCGTAGTGGCTGGTCAGCGGAGTTCCGTAGGAGTGCCGGATCTCGATCTGGACCCAGATGTCGTCGTCGTTGACGACGGAGAAGTCGAGGAACATGTCGATGGCGGTCGGGTCGACGGCGTGCGCGTCGATGCCGAAGAGCTCGTGCCAGGCGTTGTTCTGGAACTTCGAGACCCAGCCCAGTGTGTTGCTCTCTCCCTGGCCGCCGGGTTCTTTGCGGCGGCTGATGCCCCAGATGCCGTCGGGGCGGATCGTCCTGTGCCAGGCCTGGGGGACGGTCGTCCAGGAGGCGCCGTTCCAGAAGCAGGACTCCAGCCAGAAGTCGCCGTTGATGAAGCTGGGGACGCCCCAGCTGCAGGCTTGGGGAGGAGTCGGGAGCTTGGTGAGGGTGGTGCCGTTCCAATGGGCGAAGGCTCGGGTGCCCTCGATGCCGTAACCCTGGATGAAGACGTTGCCCGGGCCCTTGGCGTAGATCTTGGTGACGCTGCCCATGCCGCCGAGGAAGCCCCACGGGTCGTAACTGGTCCAGCGGGTGCCGTTCCAGCGCTGGGTGACCGGCTTGGCTGGGATCGGGCAGATCCGGTGGCGGACCGGCTGTGGCCCGCCGGTGTCGGGATAGCTGGTGACGGTCTGGAAGTAGCAGATTTCGCCCTGGGTGCCGACGACCCAGACGTCGTTCGGCCCGGTGGCCTCGACGTCGGCGAAGGCGCTGCGCGGCCAGGTGAAGTTCGCGGTCACCCGGTCCCAGGTCAGGTCGGCGTGCGCGGGGGAGGACAACGGCAGAACCGACGCGAGGACGGCCACCACCACGGTGGTTGAACGGAGGCGCTTCATCTCACTCCTTAGGAAGAGCTGCCCCGAACACTGGCGCGCCCGCGCCGCTCCCCGCCTTGTCCACGCGCGAGAAACACCGGCCCCTTTTAGTCGGATCCGACGAACGGTCATCAAGCCTGCCAGGGACGCGAACCCTGGACCCGCTGATCAAGAGTTAGCTGCGTCCCGCATCGCCAGGTGCCGGCAGGGCCGTCTGATGATGAAGTGCCCCGATTCCGAGCAGCGCCCGTGATGCTCCGTGTGGGTGCGGCTGGTCCTTAAGATCCGCCCGTGTTCACCTCGCGCATCTGCGGTTGCTCCGGCCACGGCTCTCACCCCTCCGCCGCCCTTGGATGAGACCGACCTTTCTCTCGCCCTCGGGCGAACCCGGAGCTTCTGGAAGACCTGGATGATCACCTATGTCGGTCTGGTGCCCTACACCCCGGCAGCGGGCGAGGCCCCGACGAACTGGACCCCCCAGGACACGACGTGGGCCGCCGTCATCACCGTCCGCACACTCCACAACAGCCCGATCCGCATCCACCCGACGCTGACCGTCCAGTCCACCGAAGGCACCTTCGGCGGCTTCCTCGGCCGTAACAGCCCGACCGAACTGAGACCCGGAGAGCACCTGGAGCTCCGCGCGCTCCTCAGAATCAGAAGCAACCGCGACAACATCTCCCTGCTACTCGACCTGGGCATCCCCGACCAACCCCGCTTCTCCCTCGTCACCGGCAAAAAGAACCAGAGCAAGACCACCGGGTAAGGCGCCTCAGTCGCTTTCACCGGACCACGGAGTTTGACCCGCCCCGAAGGTTCCGGACACCATCCCCACTAAGATGGGATGTCCGGAAAGGATGAAGATTCTTGGTTCGTTCGAAGAGGTCTTTCTCTCCTGAATATCGGGAAGAGGCCGTCAAGTTGGTGATCGAGTCGTCCCGCCCTATCGCGCAGGTGGCAAAGGACCTGGGCCTCAATCCGGGCACGCTCGCGAATTGGGTGAATGTCTATCGTCGTGAGCATGCGGATGAGGAACCAGCTCTGACGGTCGAGGAGCGGGCGCGCCTGAAAGAGCAGGACCGGATCATCCGGGAGCTCCGGATGGAGAACGAGTTCCTGAAAAAAGCCGCAGCGTACTTTGCGCAAGAGCAGCAGTGAGTTCAAAGTTCGAGTTCATCGACGCGGAGTACGCCAACCCTACGGTCGTCATTGACGATCACTGCTCGACTATCATGCAGATGTGCGCCTGGCTCGGCGTATCCCGCTCCGGATTTTACGAATGGAGAACACGCCCGGAATCAGCGACCGCCCGCCGGCGAGATGACCTAAAAGCCTGGGTGCAACACTTCTTCGACGCCTCCAACGGGACGTACGGATACCGGCGGATCCACGCCGACCTGGCAGACCACGGCGTGCCGGCCGGGCCCGAGCTCGTCCGCTCCATCATGCGCGAGCTCGGCTTGGAGCCCTGCCAGCCCAAACCCTGGCGACTCAGCCTGACCGAACAGGACGGTCAGGAGCACCAGATCCCCGACCTCGTCCAGCGCGACTTCACCGCGGCCGCGCCAGGCAGCAAACTCGTCGGGGACGTCACCTATATCGAAACCTGGGAAGGCTGGATCTATCTCGCTACTGTCATCGACTGCTTCACCAAAGCCGTCATCGGCTGGGCGATCGGCGACGACTACAAGACACCCCTCATCGAGAAAGCCATCGAAATGGCATCCAGTAATCACGACCTGGCCGACGAGGCGATCTTCCACAGCGACCGCGGCAGCAATTACACTTCCAAGAAGTTCGCCGCGACACTGCGCCGCCTCCGCATGCGTCAATCCGTCGGACGGACCGGCGTCTGCTGGGATAACGCAATGGCCGAGTCGTTCTTCTCCGCACTGAAGAACGAACGCGTCCACCGCACCGAATACCCCACCCGCGACCATGCCCGACGAGACATCATCCGCTACATCGAATTCTGGTACAATCCCAAACGCCGCCATTCAGCACTCGGCTACAAAAGCCCCGCCCAAGCCCACGCCGAATACCTGAACAACCAGCTCGCGGTATGAGCCGACCGTAAATACAGCTGTCCGGAACCTCCGGGGCACCTCAGTTCGTTCCGTGGTGGTGATTCAGCTGCTGACGGGGCGGTGGGCGGAGGCGAAAAGAGGTTGGACGGCGCCGGTTGCGGGGTGGAACCGGAAGCCGAGAATCCAGGCGCTGAGGTTTCTGGTGATGGGGTCTTGATGGCCGCGTAGGTGTTCGAGGAGTTCTTGAGAAAGGTCCGGGACACCTGGCTTCTGCCGGTCCTGGGCGGTGACGGCCAGGAGGTAAGCGAGGGCTCGGGTGTAGAGGTACTGGCGCGGGTTGTCGCTCGGTTCCAGGGCGAGGACGCGCAGGTGAGGTTCCAGTGTCAGGCGCAAGCGCTGGGTTTCGGCGGATTCGCGTTGGGCGCCGAAGCAGTCGCCGATCGCGAACAGGACGGCGTGCAGCTCGTTGAACTGGGCGGTTCCCGCGTTGTCGTCTTTGATGATCGTGATGGCGTGTTCGAAGGCCGTCGCGAAGATGGTGCCGACGGTGGAGTCGCGTTGCTGGAGGAATCCAAGCGCGAACAGAGCCCGTACGCGTAGCCAGGATTGGTGTTTCTCCGCGTCGAGGAACTGTTCGATGGCACCGACGACGGGTTCGGTCATGCCGGCGGCGCGCAGGGTGTCGATGGAGCGGCGGCGCAGGATTCCGGCGTTCTGCAGGAGCATGTGCCGGAACAGGGTCTTCATGCCGGGGAGGATGTGTGCGGGGACGTCCCGGTCGTCCAGGGAGTCGGCGGCTTGCTGGACGGCGTCGAACCAGGGTTCGCCGGGGTCGGGGAAGTCGTTGCAGATCTCGGTCTTGGTGTCGAGCAGGTACTGGAGTGTCGTGGCGATCCACCGTGTTCCGGCGGCGGCGTCGGGGCGGGTGGTCTCATCCTGAAGGGTGACGATCAGTTCTCGGAGTTTCCCTTCGACGGCGGAGAGCTCCGCTGGGGTGATCGAGGGGTCGGTGATGGCTCTCTGCCACATGCCATGAGAGGCCGTCCCCCGTTCACGCAGGGTCGCGTTCGGGCGGATCGCCCGGTTGTAGAGCATGTTCATGACCAGGTCGCCGTCGTTTCCGCGGGACCACTCGTGGGGGATTGCCAGGGCGAGTTCGAGGTCGAGACTGCGGCCGGGGTAGATGCTGGCCTCGCGCATCTGGGGTGCGCGTTTCAACAGCTCACGTACCCAAACGCGCAGCGCCTGCTGGCGGGTCTCGGAGATGACGGCGGCATCGGTACTGAGGAGGACGGCCTTGGTCACGGCACGCCAGATCCGGAAGCCCAGCGGGTCGTTGCGCAGGGCTCTGTCGATGTCGGGTCGGGTGAGTCCGAGCGAGAACTTCAGCAGGCTACCGAGCAGGATGAGCGCTTCGACGTTGTCCGGCGTGGGGGGAGCCATGCCGATGAGGATCAGGTGGTCGACGAGCAGCTTGATCTTCTCTTGGAAGTTGGCGCGCAGGTCGCTGTGGGTGTGGACGGGATCGGTGTTGGGCGGTGCGCCGCTTTCCCGGGCGAGGAACAGGTCGACCATCGCGGAGGCTTGCCGGAGTACTTCGGGGTCGTCACGAGGGTCCCGTTCCAGCTCGGTCAGGAGATTGTCGATGCTGATCTTCGTGGACAGTCGTGTGCGGTTGCGCAGGCCCTGCATACGGGCGTTGAGCTTGCCCAGGCCGCCGATGCGTTCCAGCCGTCGGATGGCGTGGGCGCCGATGGCGAAGTCAAGTTTCTCGAGCATGTTGTCGGTGAGGGTGTCTCCGGCCAAGACCTTCGACAGCGAGCTTTCACCGATGCCCGCGGCTCGGGCGATCGTGTTCTGGCTGGTGCCCTCACGTTCGAGGCGGGCGAGCTGCGTCGCCGTCGCGAACCTGACTAGCTGGGCCGAGTCGGCGACGTCGACGATGCGCTGGACGGGGCGCTGACGCTTACTCGCGTGTGGGGGCATGTTCTGAACCTACGTCCATCGTTGTCCTTTGCCCTAGTGCTTGTTGTCAGAACCTTCCCTTCTCGTGCGCGGGGGCCGTGACAGGCGCTCTGGTCGCGAGGTGAGGCCGCAAAGAGTGCTGTCGCGGGCTGTTGGCGAGGTCCACAGTGGTCTTAACGCGAACGGCTCTCCTCCGCATTGCGGAGGAGAGCCGGGAAGAGCCGGGAATGGGATCGAGTTGCGGTCGGGCCCATTCCCTCCACCAGCCACTCCGGAAAGGGCCTGACATGGTGGTCTCTCGAATCCAGGGTACGCCTGTTCACGATTGGGCGGTACCGTTCACCATGATCACCAAGGGCGATGGATCGCCGTTGGTGTATCTGTCCGGCTATCGCCGGCCCGACTGGACGCTCCTGCTGTTCCTGAGCTCGGCGTTCATGGCCTGGTCCGTCATCAACATGCCGGACCTGGCCGCCGACGAGGGAGTCTGCGGCATCGCCTATGGGGCGTGCGCGCTGCTCACCTACATCGCGGGCGCCAGGTACCGACACGCGAAACTCACAGTCGCGATCCGGTACTGCACCACGCAGCTTTTCCTCGGCATCGTCATGATCATGACGCGGCCGGTCCTCACCGTCCAGGACGAGCCATGGCCGCTCCCCTCGGCACTCATCCCCATCGGCGTGTTCGCGGTCCTCGCCGCACACGTGAAGCTGACCCACGCACTCACCCGCCGATTCCCCACCGGCCGCCTGACCGGCGGCTCCGTTTCCAGCAACCGGTAGGAGAGATTCCTCATGGCACGTCCGATGATCCCGCTCGAACCCCTCATGTGGGTTTGTCATCTCTGCTCGCAGAGCTGGATTCCCGATACCTGGAAGACCAAGGTCAAGCGCCGCCGGTTCACCGGCAGGATCATCGCCTGGCACCGCTGCCCGAACGGCCACCGGCACCGGGGCGCCGAACCGGCGGTCTGGCGCGAGCAGCGGACCAGCAGCGCCGTCCGCGGCGGCTACCGGCTCACGCCGCTCGGGTGAGGGGCCAGAAATGAGGACTCCCGACGTGAGGTCGCTCCTGCCCCGCAGGAGCGACCTGGACGCTCTCCGCAAGGATCCGCGACGTGACCTGCTCGCGGGACTCACCGTGGCCATCGTCGCGCTGCCGCTGGCCTTGGGGTTCGGTATCGCCTCCGGGCTCGGCGCTCAGGCAGGGATCGTCACCGCGATCATCGCCGGAGCGGTCGCCGCCGTGTTCGGCGGCAGCAACCTGCAGGTGTCCGGGCCGACCGGCGCGATGACCGTGGTCCTCGTACCGATCGTCGCCGAACACGGCCCGTCGGGCGTGCTCATGGTCGGCCTCCTCGCCGGCATCCTGCTGCTGGTCCTCGCGGTGGCGGGCATCGGCCGGACGGTCAAATATCTACCCAAGCCAGTCCTTACCGGATTCACCGCCGGAATCGCCGCGGTGATCGCGTTGCAGCAGGTGCCGATGGCGCTGGGTGTGACCGGACCGAACGAAGACAGAGTCATTTGGGCCGCCGCCGAAGCCCTCCGCCAGTGGGCGGACCACCCAGGATGGATCTCCCCGATCATGGCGCTCACCGTGTCGGTCGTCATCGTCGTCGGCACCCGGCTGCGTCCCACTTTCCCCTTTTCGCTGGCCGCGGTCGCCTTGGCCGGTATCGTCACCGCACTGGCCGATCTGCCCATCAAGCAGATCGGAGCGCTGCCTGACGGACTGCCCGCACCATCGCTGGCCTTCATCGAACCAGGCGCCGTGGTCAGCCTGGTTCCTGCGGCGGCAGCCGTCGCGGCGCTGGCCGCGCTAGAAAGCCTGCTCTGTGCCTCAGCGGCGGACGCGATGCGACCTGGGGAACGACACGACCCAGACCGTGAACTGTTCGGCCAAGGGCTCGCGAACCTTGCAGCACCTCTGTTCGGGGGAGTGTCGGCGACTGCCGCGATCGCCCGCACCGCCGTCAACGTTCGCGCCGGCGCGCGGTCGCGCCTCGCCTCGTTCTCCCATGCGCTCATCCTGGCGGCAATCATCTACAGCGCCGGCGGGTTGGTCTCGCAGATCCCGCTCGCGGCCCTCGCGGGCGTTCTGCTCGCCACCACCGTGCGGATGGTCTCGACGGCGGAAGTGACCGGGATCGTCCGCGCCAACCGCAGCGAAGCCCTCATCCTGATGCTCACCTTCGTCATCACGGTCGCCTTCGACCTCGTCACAGCCGTCGTCGGCGGTGTCATCGTGGCCGCGGCAACAGCATTGCGGGCGGTCGCGCAGAACGCTCGCCTCAAGGAAACCCCCCTCGAGACGATCACCACCGACCACCCTTTCCTGGCCGGAACAACCGTCAAATACAACCTCGACGGTCCCCTGTTCTCCGGGACCGCGCACCGCTTGCTTCTCGAACTGGATCAGCGGCAAGGCCTCGACGACCTTCAGGTCGTGGTACTCCGCATGTCCAGCGTCTCCTTCCTCGACTCCACCGGCGCCGACCAACTCGCCGAGACCGTCTCTCGGCTCGAACAACGCGGCATCAACATCCTGATCACCGAACTACGCGCCGAACACCGCCGCATCCTCACTGCCCAGGGCCTCGACCGCGACGACCTCTTCTTCCCCGACACCCACACCGCTCTCACCCACGCCCGCGCCCTGGTCACGAACTAACGTCCCGTGCGGAGGTTCCGAAGGAGAGCTTGCCGCTCAGTTCGCTGGGCCGGAATGCGGCGGGGAGGGCGGCGTTGGTGTTGTTACCTTCAGAGCGCGGTCAGAAGAGGTCGGCTACATCCTCGCCAGCCGACCGCTCTCGCATGATGATCGTGATGAAGGCTGCCTCGTTCACCGTTGGTCACTGATCTCCACGAGGCTGCCGTCCGCCTGGAACGTGAACCTACGAGGAGGCCCCATGGCCGCAACCGCAGCTTGGAATGCGGCTTTCCGTTCTGCTGCGCCCTCAGTGTCAGGGTCTGTGACGTTGAAGCCGAGCAGCTCGACGGCGTCAGGGTCGATGTCGTAGTCGGGGAACCCTTCGATGGTGAAGCCGAAGAACGTGCTGAGAGCATCTTCCCCCAGCTCCAGTGGGTGGAACGGGAGCGGATAGGGTTTCTCGCTGCCAGGCCGGCCCTCGATCGGCACAACCGGATGGTCGCCAGCCCAGTAGGGCAGTTCGAAGGGGAGCGGTTCTCCGATGTCCTCGATCACTCCGCTGTCGGGGGCCAGACTCAGGGACCGGATCAGTCGGCCGTCCTCCCACACCGCGAACGCCAGCCAATCCGAGACGCTGTGCATAGCGTGCAGCACGAGCCTTCTCCCTTGGCTGGCCTCGACGATGCTCGGTGACAGTTCGGAGGGACGATCGAGCATCAGGCTGCGCGAGCAGACCACATCCACGCCCTCGAAGCTCCCGGCGTACACGACGTCCTCAGGAGGGTAGGTCCCGTCATGAAGGGTGTTGCCTTCGCGCGAGGAGCGAGGCCAGCCCGGAAGGATGAGTTCCACAAGCGTCTCGGTCCGGTCAGGATCGGGCGCAGTAGCACCGACCAGCCAACCAATCGCCTCCTCAGCGGACAACGCGATCATCCCCGTCTTAGCTCCCACAACCCCTCCAGCCGATGCAATGCTCAAGGAGGGGAACATACAGGACTCCCAGCTCAAGCTGGCAGTCCCAGGGTGACACGGGTCGAAATCCCCAGGGATACTTGGCGGACTTGTGCATGATCACGCTGGTGCTCAGGTCGCCTCACTCTTAAGGATGGCACCTCATGGAAGATGATGACCTTCTCAACCCTGAGAGCTTCGTCGAGTTCCTCATCGACCATGTCCGTGTCCCCGCGATCGAGGGGACGACTGCGACCATGCAAGAGCCGCCCGGACGCGCTCCTCGCCAGGACCTGGTGCAACTGAGCCGGTGGTTCAACGATCTGCCGGAAGCAGATCGCGACCTGGTGGTCCGTGCTATGACGATGGCAGTCGACGACTCGCTGTTCGGAATCCTCTGCGTGCTCGACGGCGTCCGGTCGATCAACCCCCGCCCAGGGGTCCTCCAAAGCCTGGTCCTCCATGCCGAACTGGAAGACGGCACAAGCCGTCGGCTCAACCCTGAGGACGGCGAACTCCATGACACCTACAACTGGCTTACTCGCGACCAGTATGAGCAGGGCGCCACCTGAGCCCGGTACGGCTCCGTTTGTCGGTCTCCTCTGGCACCATCCCCCCATGAACCAAGATGACTTCTGGGCGATCATCGAAGAAGCCCGAAATCTAGGTGGCTCTCTCCATGAGGCCCTGGAGACAGTCCTGGCAGGTATGCCAGCCGAAGGAATCGTTGACTACCGCCAGCACTACGACGAGTACAAGGCGGCGCTCTACCGTTGGGATGTGTGGGCCGCCGCCTATCTGATCGGCGGAGGCTGCAGCGACGACTCCTTCATGGACTTCCGAGCCGGCATCATCGCCCAGGGCCGCGAGTGCTACCAGATTGCCTTCACCAACCCGGACGGCCTCGCAAACCTCGCGCCCATCCAGGCATCAGCCTTGGCTGAAGACGACGGAGAGGACATCTTCTACGAAGAGTTCACCTATGCCCCCTCTCACGCCTACGAGCGACTCACCGGCAACGACGATCTCTTCGAGGCCCAAGAGCGGCGCTACCCGCCACAACCATGGGAGCCCGATATGGGGGAGGACTTCGACTTCGACAACTCCGCTGAGATGCACCGCCGGCTACCACGGTTGGCGGCCCTGTTCCTGGATTCCCCGTAGCGCAGTGATCTCGGGGGAAACAGGACCTCAAGAAGATCCGCGCCAACACCCTCCGCTCGTATGACTCCCACCTGCGGCTCTACCTGATCCCCGACCGTGGGCGTCCATGTTCGAGACCATCGCCGAATACAACGACCTCATCCACGAGGCCCGCATCACCGGCAACCCCGCCCTCCGCGCCCAGGTGAAGGGCCGCCGAGTGGTGGAGGCCGCTTCACAGCAACGCATCCGCGCCACCCTACGAGCGGCGTTGAACCAGGCGATCCGGGAACGGAAGATCGACATCAACGTCGCCTCCCTCGTCGAACTCGAAGGCGGCAAACGCCCCAAGGCACTGATCTGGACGGACGAGCGGATAGCGGAATGGCACAGGGCGCTCCCGATCCATGTCGCCGAGTTGGAGCACGTAAACCGCCCTGGGGGACCTTCCCCCGTTCGACGGACGTGATGTGAGTTGACCTTGGGTCAGCCGGGAAGGAACCGTCTCGTCCTGGATCAACCAGGTCGAACGCTGGTTTGGCTACCTCACCGACCAAGTCACCCGACGCGGCGTCCACAAAAGCGTCCGAGCGCTCGAAGCAGACGTCCGCGCCTGGATCGAAGCCTGGAACACCAACCCCCGACCCTTCTCCTGGAAGAAGACCGCCGAAGAAATCCTCGACTCCCTCGCCCGATATCTACAACCCGGAGGCTGATTCATGAGCCTCTTGAGATGGCAGGGTCTCTGGGCGGCCTGAGGAGGGATCCGCTGTCCACGGCGTCCACAGATCTTGGTGGATTACTCGAAACCGTGGACATGGCAACGGCCCGCACCCTTCATTGCGTTACCAGGCGAAGTGAAAGGACTACGGACCGTTGAGGCTTGATATTCTCGCAGGCCTCGACATCGGGCAACGGCTTCTGCTGTACGGACGCTGCGCGGAACTTCTCGGCGAGGTCGTGAAACCGTGCGGCAGATCCGCGGCGATCGGTGGGGCTGGCTGAGGTTGGGGAGTAGAGCGGTGCGTTGGGTGCGGACCGACGACGACCCCTGCCGTGAGAGATAATCCACTCCATGATCATGGAGATTCGTACCTACCGCCTTCTGCCGGGTACCCGCGAAGAGTTCGTGCGGGTCATGCGCGAGGAGTCCGTGCCGCTGCTTGAGCGGCATGGCATCAACGTCGTGGCGTGTGGTGCGTCGCTGATCGATGAGGACGGCCATGAGGAGGCGTACTTGATCCGTGCCTTTTCCTCGCTTGAGATGCACCGAGAGCAGGAGGAAGCGTTCTATGGCAGCGAAGAGTGGCGTCGGGGGCCCCGAGAAGCGATCGTCTCGCGCATCGAGAGCATGCACAGCATCGTGATCGAGACCGCGGAATTCGATTTCCCGGCATTCGCCTCGAATCCGGCAATCAACCGGCGCACCTGGTGAGAATCGGCCGATTTTAGCGAGACCTGGCAGCCTTAGATTTGAATATTCTACAATATTCTGCAGAGGCCGATTGAGTCGGTTGTTGCCGATGCGATCGAGATCAAGGGCGAAAGATCTTCTATGCTGTTACTCCTGAATATTTCGGCCGAGGCGCCGGAAGCGATGAGAAGATCGCTCAACGTCCTCGAGGTTAGGCCCATGGAACTGGGGTTGGGCCCTACCTAGTCCTCGCTATGCGATGCCGAACATGATTCATCTCGTTGCATACGGCGACCAGGGCACATTTATTGACGCCTGTATTCCGAACACGCAAGACTCAACTCAAGGATGGGTTACTTATGGAGGTTCCTGTCTCGCTTGGTGATCTGATCGGCCTTCCGATCCGGCCCCGGGTTTCCTTCGACTGGGAGGGGATTTCCGAGGATTATGGTATTGGATTTCCGTCGGATTACAAGGATCTAATGGAGACTTATCCTACGCTCCTTTTCTATGATTTTCTTATGATTATACCGATCGAAGGCCCTGGGCGTATTTGGCGATTCCTAGAGCGTCTTCAGGAGGGGATAGATGGCAACCTGCCAGTCGGTCCGGAATACGTGCCGCCTGCTGAAACTCCGGGAGAGCCGGTCGGTAGGTTCGCGGTGTACCCGGAACCAGGTGGACTATTTCCCTGGGCTCATACGGAGAATGAGCAGATCGTCTGCTGGTTGACTGGCCCGGAGCCGGACCTCTGGACGGTCGTGGTCTTCAATGAAGACGGAGGGTGGTGGCACTACCGCGGTTCTACAACTAGCTTTCTCTATGAAACGATGACCGGTAGTGTGCTCTGCCCGGTATGGACAGATGAATTTCCTGACGAATGGCGCGATATTATCGCTGAGTCGATGGGGTCATGTGAAATACGTCAGATCGAAGACCCATCCGGGCCGTTGAGATAAATCCCCGTGGATCGGGTGGAGTGATCATTTCCTTAGCCAGTGTCGGGGATGGTCGAAAGACCTTGCGAACTGGGCGGTCCATCGTCGCCCCGGACAAACCGGAAACGCGCTCGTCAGGTGTGGTGCGCGCCGGGCGTTGGTGCTGTCCCGCCGGTTCGCTGTCGGGCAGGGGGTCGTGACGGTGGACGGTGTGTGCACCGCCCATGCTCAGGCTGCCTCGGAGTTCAAGCGTTCCCAAGCCTGATCAGAGTCTGGATCCCTGGCCGGCGTCAGGGGTCAGGTGCCGACCTGATCGGATGCTTTCGAAGATATTCAGAAAGGGCCTCAGGCCTGTGCGGGGGCTTGCTTTTCTGAGTCGGATTCGGAGGTGAGGCGCTTGCCCAGGGTGATGAAGAAGAAGACCAGGCCGATGGTGAGGACGATGTGTCCCAGTCCCGCGAGGCCGGCGACTGCTTCGGGGGTTTCGTGGCCCAGGACGGTGCGGGTGCCTTTGAAGGTCATGACGGTGGCGGTCAGGGCGAGGCCGGCGTTGTAGGTCCAGAAGAAGGGGCCGAAGAGTCTGCCCGCAGAGAGGGTGAAGAGCTTCTCCAGCGGGAGGACGATCAGGAAGAACAGCATGCCCAAGGCCAGCAGGTGGGTGTGGACCACGGACAGCTGGGTGTCGCCGGTGAAGTCGTTGAGCTTGGTGAGCTCGCGGTAGTAGAGGCCGCTGACCAGGCCAAGGATCATGTAGATGTGCGCGGCGTTGTAGAGCTTCGTCATCGGGTTCCTTTGGCGTCATTCGAGGTCGGACTGGTCTGGAAGTAGGTGTCGTAGAGTTCCTGGACGTCCAGGAGGGACTCGGGCGGGACCTCTCCGTACGCGACGCGCTCGAGGTGGCGGAAGTACTTGAAGCGCTCCACGCCGGGGGTGACGACGATCGGGAGGTCGGCGTCGTGGCCGGGGGCGGCGGCGAAAGCGTGGGTCAGGCTGGGCGGGACGATGACCAGGTCGCCGCGTTCCGCGGTCACGAGCTGGTCGCCGGAGAGCAGCCTGATCGTGGTCGACGCCTGGCCGATCGCCTCGGCGTCGGCGGCGCGGACGACCACCGACACGGGGAACTCCGGGATGAACAACGACATGGTCGGCCTCCGTTCAGGTTGCGAAGAGCAGCGCAGCGCTGATGACGACGACCATCGCCGTGGCGAAATGGATTCCGAACGCCGCGGCCTTCGTGCCGCCGTTCCGCAGGACGATGAACGTGTCTCCGAACGGGGTCAGGGAGACGGCGAAAGGGTAAGGAAGACGGCGAGGCCGTAGGCGATGGCGTTCAGCATGATCAGCCCACCCTCGCTCTTCGCATACCACTCGATCAACATAGAATGCGGACTCTGATCGATGAGCGTGGTGTTATCGAAGGGCCTGCTGGTGATCGAACTTCGTGACATCGAGATCTTCCTGACCCTGGCCGAGGAACTGCACTTCGGCCGCACCGCGGAACGGCTGCATATCTCCCAGTCGCGGGTCAGCCAGGCCATCAAGAAGCAGGAACGCCAGATCGGCGCGGTGTTGTTCGACCGCACCAGCCGCTCGGTGGCCCTGACACCGGTCGGGCAGCGGCTGCGCCAGGACCTCCAGCAGGCCTCCGAACTCATCGCCAGCGGGCTCGCGCGGGCCGGCGAGGCCGGTCAGGGCGAGCGCGGCGAGCTCCGGATCGGCGCCATGGGCATGCTGGGCTCTGAGCTGCGTTCTTTGATCGAGAAGTTCCAGGCGGACCACCCGGCCTGTGCCGTCGAGATCGTCGAATTCCAGTTCAGCGAGCCCTTCGAGGCCCTGCGCTCCGGCGCTGCCGACGCCCTTCTCCTGTGGCTGCCCGTACGAGAGCCGGACCTGGTCGTGGGACCCGTCGCACTGACCGAGGGACGGATCCTCGCCGTGCCCTCGACGTGGGACCTGGCCCGGCGGGAGTCGGTCTCGATGGAGGACCTCGGCGGCCTGACCATGGTCGACCCTGGCAGCTCGGCGCCCGACTACTGGATGGGGGCGATGCTCCCCCGATACACGGCGACCGGTCGCCTGATCCCGCGCGGCCCCGCGGTCCGCACCATCCATGATGTCCTGAACATCGTCGCGTCCGGCCAGGCCGCCAGCACCCTGAACGAGCACAGCAGCTGGTACTACAACCACCCCTGCCTCACCGCCCTGCCCATCCACGACGCCCCGACCACCGAATGGGCCTTTGTCTGGTCCGCCACGAACCAGAACCGCCACCTGCCAGCCTTCATGGGAACAGTCCGCACCCTCGGCCCCCGCCCCCTGGCCCCTGCGGCTCGCCGGTCGAAGAATCAACCAGTGATCCGACCCGGCCTGCGTCCGCTTCGAAACCGGCGACACCGTCCCGGCATCGACGACCTGGGTCGCGTCGCACCCACCTCACATGCTGCTGTCTCTGACCAGCTCAGCGTTTGAGGGCACGGTACTTCTTGAGAAGAGCAGTGATCTTCTCGGGGTCCGCGGCGCCGTTCAGTTCGGCAAGCAGGTCGTCTGGGCACAGATCGTAGAGCTCTCCCCACCATCGGCGTGCCCTGGTGTTCCAGATCCTGTAGCCGCCCGGCACTCCTCTGGCAACGTAACGTTTTCTACTCACTGACGGCCTCCACACTGATACCGCGGAGTCGATGTCTCGATGATCTTGTCAGGTCGATGAGCCCTGACTAGTGGCTCGTCTCCGAACCTTGTTGGGGTTATTGATCTCGGCGGGTGATCAGGCCAGCCTTGTCCCGGAACCGGTTTCGGGAGGTGGTCGTGGCGAGGAAGCCCGGGGTGTTCGTGCGTGCGTTGTCGATGGAGGAGGGCCGCCGCCTGCAGAAGATCACCAGGACGGCGAGAGATCCGGTGAAGCTGCGGCGGGCGATCGTGGTGATGATGTCGGCCCAGGGCCAGTCGGCCTCCTCGATCAAGACGTTGATGCAGGTCAGCGATGACTACGTTCGTTCGGTGGTGCACGCGTTCAACGAGCGGGGGTTCGATGCTCTAGACCCAAAATGGAGAGGGGGCCGTCCACGGAGGATCGGTGAGTGGGTGCGGGAACGTATCTGTCTGATCGCCCGGACGACCCCCGCCGAGTGGGGCATCACCGCGTTCTCCACCTGGAGCCTGTCCAAGCTGGCCGCTCATCTGGGACGGATCGGCCTGGTCACCTCCCTCAGCCGCCAGCACCTGTCCCGGATCCTGAAGTCCGGCGGGGTGTCGTGGCAGACCACGACCACCTGGAAGAGCAGCAATGATCCGGACTTCATCGCCAAGATGCAGGCCGTGCTCGCCCTCTACGACCAGCGGCCGGACGGAGGCCGGGTGATCTGCCTGGACGAGTTCGGGCCGCTCAACCTGATGCCACGCACGGGCAAAGCCTGGCGGCCCACCACTCGTCCACGCCGGCTGCGGGCCACCTTCAACCGCAATGAGCTTCCCCCCGTTAGACGGCCAGGCAGGGTGAGATAGGCCAGGCCGGACAGGGGAAGGAAGATCACGTGCCGTCACCTCATCCGCCGGAGTTCCGGCGTCGTGCCGTGGAGCTCGCCCGGACGGGCGAGAAATCGATGAATGAGCTTGCCAAAAGCCTTGGGATCAGCCAGTCGTGTCTGTCTAATTGGGTGCGGCAGGCCGACCGTGATGAAGGAACTCGCCAGGACGGCGGGTTGACGACCGCGGAGAAGAAAGAACTCGTCGAGCTGCGTCGGAAAACCCGGCAGCTGGAGCTGGAGAACGAGATTTTGAAGAGGGCAGCCGCGTATTTCGCGCGTGAGAACGTCCTCCCAAAATCCGGTATCAGCTGATCAGGGAACTCCTGTCACACGGGATTCCCGTGGCGACGTCCTGCCGGACCTGGAGGTCTCTCTTTCCGGGTATAAAGACTGGGCCGGACGTCCTGCCTCGGCTCGGGATCAGCGGAACACCGAACTACTGAAAGTGATCCGGCAGATTCACGAGGAGTCCCGATTCAGCTACGGTTCGCCGCGCGTCCACGCCGAGCTGACCCTCGGCCTGGGCGAGCGGGTGAACCGCAAACGCGTCGAGCGACTCATGCGGCAGGCCGGGATCCGGGGGATCTACCGGCGCCGAGGCCACAAGCCGATGCAGTCCGGGCCGGCGACCGAGGACGACCTCGTCGGCCGGAACTTCACCGCCACCGCTCCGGACGTCCTGTGGCTCACCGACATCACCGAGCACCCCACCAAGGAAGGAAAAATCTACTGCGCCGCCGTTCTCGACTGCTTCTCCCGCAGAATCGTCGGCCACTCCATCGACATCCGCCAAACCTCCGAACTCGTCATCGACGCCATGGCGGCAGCCGTCGCCCGTCGCCACCCGACACCCAACAAGACTATTCTGTATTCCGACCACGGAACGCAATTCACGTCTTGGGCCTTCGGCCGTAGGTTGCGCGATGCCGGGCTTCTCGGCTCGATGGGAACCATCGGAGACTGCTATGACAATTCCATGATGGAGAGTCCTTCTGGGGAACACTCCAGCTGGAACTCCTCGACACCGAATCTGGGGCACCAGGGCAGAACTCGCGGCAGCAATGTTTGAATGGATTGAATGCTGGTATAACGCATTTAGAAGACATTCCAGCATCGGAATGATCAGCCCAGCCGCCTACGAGGAACGCTACCGAACCTCACGAGACACCGGCTGACCTATCTCACCCTCGATGGCCGTGCTACGGGGGGAACCTCATTTGCTGTCCCTGCGCCGGATGGAGTTCCTCAGTCAGCCTGGACGCGTCGTGGCTGCGGTACCGCTCGTTCCTTGACATGCAGCCCGGTGGCTGCATTATGGTGATAGGCATCCGGTTGGCTGCATATTGCTGGGAGGATCGACATGGCTGATATCCGGCATCGTGTGGGCGTCTACGCCCCGCGGCAGAGGGTTTTCGACACGGTGAGCACGCCCGAGGGGGTGTCGAAGTGGTGGATGCCCACGAGAGGCGACGCCGAGGGGAAGCTTGAGCTCGGCGACGGGCAGGAGCCGGTTCTGGTGGTGCGGGTGGCCGAGCTCGTCGCGGGTGAGCGGGTGGTGTGGGAGTGCGTCGATGGTCCGGCCGAGTGGGTCGGTACCACGATCATGTTCGATCTCTATGCCGGGCCCGCGGCGGGGGAGACGGTTGTGCGGTTCACGCACGCGAACTGGCGTGAGCCGGTGGAGTTCATGCACCACTGCTCGACGCGGTGGGGGCAGTTCCTGTTCAGCCTGAAGAACGGGCTGGAGAACGGCGGCTGGCAGCCCGTCGCGCAGATGCCCCTTGCCAGCAGTTGGAACTGACGGCGCCCGTGGACGAGGTGTTCCGTGCCCTGGCCGATCCGACCCGGCGCCGGCTCCTGGATGGTCTCAATGTCCGGAACGGTCAGACGTTGCGGGAGTTGTGCGCCGGATTGGACATGGCCCGGCAGTCGGTCAGCAAGCACTTGGCCGTCCTGGAACAGGCCGCTCTGGTCACCGCGGTGTGGCAGGGACGGGAGAAGCTCCACTATCTCAACGCCGCGCCGATCAACGAGATCGCACAGCGATGGATCAACCAGTACGACAGGGCCCGCGTCGAGGCCCTGGCGGATCTGAAATACGCCCTGGAAGGGACTCCTGTGGACGTCGGCGACAACCCCTCATTCGTCTACACCACCTATATCCGCACCACACCGGAACGGTTGTGGCAAGCGCTGACAGAGCCCGCCTTCACTCGCCGGTACTGGGCAGGATACGCCTTCGAGTCCGACTGGCGTCCCGGCTCGAGAATCGTCGTGACGACGGGCGACGGCCTTGTCGCCGACGACCCCGACCAGGTCGTTCTGGAATCCGATCCGTTCCGGCTTCTCTCTTATACCTGGCATCACAGGACCACCTGCGGTGGGGGAACTCCCGAACCGCGTTCCAAGGTCGCTTTCCATCTGGAGGACATGGGCGGTCTGGTGAAACTCACCGTCATCCATGACGGCTTCCTGCCGGGCAGCGAAGTCCTCGAAAGCATCAGCAACGGCTGGCCGCGTGTCCTCGCCGACCTCAAGACCCTTCTGGAAACGGACAGTGACGCTCCGTCCACCATGGACGGCGGCGACCGCGACCTACCGTGACGATCTTGTATGGAAAGTCGCCACGAGCTCCACGTCGGTGACACGGCCGGCTTCTTCGAGCTCGGCATCGGCGCTGGCCTCGCGCCTTACGGTCGGCGAGGTCTGAGCGCAATTCGCCTTTTCGGCCATACCCGGGAGGAGAGGCGGAGTGCAGCCTGTGAAGGACGCTTTCAGAACCCAGGAGTTGCGTATGCGAGCGGTGAGACCGTTGACCGGCCGGGTGATCGGGGTGATCGCCCTGCTCTCTGTCGCCGTGCTGTTCGATCTGATGTTGGCTTCGAGTTTCGCCACGCTGTCGCAGAACGCGGAAGCCGGTACCTCGACCGGGTTCGATGAGTTCTCGGAGCTGGCGGCGTTGCTTCCGCTGATGATGGTGGCCACCTTGGTCAACATCGGTACGGGTCTGCTGTGGTTGAGCACGGTGCTCCGCGCCCACGGCAACATCGAGACGCTGCACCCGGGGGCGCTGCGTTGGTCGAGGGAGCAACTGCTCTGGTTCTTCGGCGCGGGAATCGGCGCGAGCGTGCTGAGCATCCCGATTCCCCAGCTGCAGTATCTGGCACTGGCGGTGAACATCGTCCTGTGGGTGCCGGTCGGGCTGGTCGTCCACGATCTGTGGAGGCAGGGGCATCCACGACGCCCGGGCCCGTTCTCGATGAGCATCGTCCTGTGGTGTGCGAGCGGAATGGTGACGCAGCTGGTGGCGGGAGCGTCCTGGATCGGGGTCGTGGACACGGCGGGTTCGGCGGCGTCCACCCCGACGGGAGTCTGGCGGGCGGTCGCCGGGTCCTATGTTCTTGACATCGTGTTCTGCGCCATCGCGGTCGTCATGGTGTGGCGTTTCGCCCGGACCCATGACGCGGGGTTGAGGAGCGCGCCCATTCCGCCACCAACTGACTCCGGTTGGCAGCCCCGGCCTTCCGACGGGCGTTCTCCCCATGCTTCTTGATGGTGCTCTCGCCGACCATGAGCTGTCGCGCCACCTGCCGGTCGGTCAGTCCCCGGGCCAGCAGGGCGACGACCTCGTGCTCGCGTGCGGTCAGCGACGCCAACCACGACGCGGGCACCGGGATCCGGGCCAGGAGATCGAGCTGGCGGGCCAGCAAAGGGCGGAGCCGGCCCAGAATATGAACATCGACGTCGGTGAACGTGTCGGCCCGAGAGGCTTGCAATACCAGCCGACATGGAGTCCGGGAACCGTCAGTTCTGTCGCGACCACGTCTCTGATGCCCTGGGGTATCAGGAACTGCTCAACGAACCGCTCATGTGCGGGCAGCCGTCCAGCGGCGACATCGGACAACCGGAGCGGCAGCACGGGCCTTCGCAGTGAGGCCCGGTAGGCGATCGGATCGAAACGGTGATAGCGCTCCGCGTACGGCTCAAGGAGCCGTGATGTGGCACCGAGCGTCACGGCATCGCCGTCTTCGAACAGCGAGGCACGGTCACCACCCAGCAACACCCCTGCATGGTGGACGTGCAACCTCCGGGAAAGCGACTCCAGCAATCGCGCGCGAAACTCCGAAACCGTGTAGCTCCCCTCGCAGTCAGTAAGGATTTCGAAGATCAGATCGTAGTGCGAGTGGTCAAGCGGCGAGTCCGACACGCGACCAAAGATATGCCTCCTCCGCCTTCTCCTCCTAGACCTCTACGAAAGGCGTCCCCTCCTATGTGGCCCTTCGGTAAACGTCGTTCCCGGCCCGCTTACGCGCCCAGCACCGTAGCTGAAGCCGAACTCCTGATCAGCGAGATCTTCGCGGAATGCGAACTCGAACATACAGATGTCGTGTCCGTCGGCGCCGGGTCGGTCAACGTCACCCTCACCCGTTTCACCCACCCGAACGGCGTCCCCACCCCGATCGACACGAACATCATCGCCCTGTCCCCGGGGGGCTGGCAGACCATGGTCATGCGCGCCGGATCCGTCCAGGCCCGCTACGCCGGAACCCACACCCTGCGCGAGGCGCTCCTGCAAGCCCGCTCCCACTACCGCTGAGGAGTTGAGGGCCGGATGAACTGGCGGGTCCCGGGCTATCGGGAGATCAAGGAACTGGGGGCGGGTGCCCAGGGCAGGGCCGTCCTGGTCGAGCATGAGCGCTCGGGCCGCCCCTACGTGATCAAGTACGTGACGATCACACGGTCCGGTGACCGTGAACGGTTCGCGCTGGAGTCGATGCTGCTCCGTAAGATCGACGATCCGCATGTGGTGCGCTGGATCGGCCACGTGGACGACGGCGACCGGTGCGCGATCATCCTGGAGTTCATCGACGGCGTCACGCTTCAACGAGTGCTGGCGGAGAACGGGATCCTTGAGCCGGAGGCGGCGCTGGTCGTGCTCAAGGGCGCGCTGCGCGGCCTTGACGCCGCCCACCGTCTGGCCGTGGTCCACCGGGACTTCAAACCGGCGAACATCATGGTGGGGCCCGAGGGCGTCAGCAAGCTGGTCGACTTCGGGATCGCGACGCTCGCCGGAACCGGCGACGCCTCGGGAACCAGACGGTACATGGCTCCCGAGCAGCTGAGGGGCGAGCCCGCCACCCCCGCGGCCGACGTCTACTCCGCCACCGTCGTGTTCCGTGAATGCGTCACCGGCGACCCAGGCGCGGACCTCTCCGCCGTGCCCGAGGTGCTCCGGCCGATCGTCGTGGCCGGAACCTCGGCCGATCCCGCCGAACGTCTCGAAAGCGCGGCCGATCTCCTGTCGACCCTGGAGCTGGTGGCGTCTGACGGCTACGGTCCCGGCTGGGAGGCCAAGGGGATCGCGGCGCTCGGCGGGGCGGCAGCGGGCCTGGTCACGGCAGTGTCCCTGTCCTCGCTGCTCGGGGTGGGCGGCAAAGCACTCCCTTCGATCGTCCGGACCCTGCTCAAACCCGCCACGGTCGCCGGGGCCACCGCGGGGATCCTCACCGTGTCGGCCCTTTCGTTCCTGGTACTGCGCCCCGACGACCCCAAGATCCCGGACCGACCCGAGGCGGTCGCCTCCTCAAGCGCCCCACCACCGATCACCATCACCATGGCGGGCCTCAGCAGGACCTTCCCCCAGCGCTACCTCATCGTGTCGGACATCAGATACCCCAAAGCCGCCGGAGGCGGCGACCCCGCCTTGGTGAAGCGCATCAACGCCGCGCTCCGGGCCCCCGTCGACGACCAGATCACCGCCTATCAGGAGTATTTCCGCGGCCAATCCAACTGTGCTGTCGGCAACCGGCTGACCGCCTCGACGACGCTCGGGCTGACCGGACCCGAGTTCGTGACGGTCCGCTACCTCTTCCAGATCACGCCGAACCCGAACTGCGCCAACCGGGCGGGCGTCAACCGCTACGCGGTCATCGACCTCAAAACCGGGAAGTCGCTGGGCCTGCGGGACATGTTCACCCGATCCGCGCTGTCAACCGCCCTGCCCCGACGGATCGCAGCGGACTGGGCCGACCGCAGATGCGACGTCCCGACCATCCCGCCCGACGACCAGAGCGAAGCGCCGAAACAGATCACCGAAACGGAAACCGACCGGAAGGACATCCTCGGCACCGGAGTCGGCCTGACCTGGACCCCCAAAGGACTCGGCCTCTCGATCGGCCGAGACGAGGCCGCCGACTGCATCATCACCTTCCCCTTCACCCGAACCCAGCTCACCCCGCTCCTCCGCCCAGATTTCGCCGCCCGCCTCCCCTGACCTCGATACCTGCCGTGACGTTCTCAGCGGCTGGCCGCCGAGAACCCAGCACGTCCGACGACACGATCACGCCACCCGAGCTGACAACGAGCAAACACAGGGGACGAACCGCCCCGTAAACGACACCAGCGCATCCCCTAATGATCAAGTTTTGTCCCGGGGCGCGCTGGTCGCGTTTCATGGGCCTGGAGTGGTTGGGATGGCGTCAGGCCAGGCCGAAGCGGCTTGCGAGTTTAAGCGTGCGGTCGAGGTCTCCGGTGATGGCCAGTTTTCCGGAAGTGACGGCGTCTTGTAGCGGCAGGCTCCCGTTGTTGAGCTCGGCCAGCGTGGTGGTGTCGGTGGTGATGGTCGCCAGTGCGGTGTCGGTCTGTCCTGCGCGGATGGTGATCGCGTTGTCGCGGATGTCGACTTGGAATGGTGCGCCGTCGACGTGCAGTTCGTACTGGCCGTCGACGTCGTCGCCGTGTGTTGGGGAGTACCGGGCTTCGAGGGCGAGCATCATGAGGTCGGGGGCGAGGAACGCCTGGTCGTCGGGTGGGCCGAGCCGGGCGAGCCCCCAGCGGGCCATTTCCAGGATGACACCGCGTAGCGCTTCTCCGTCGCTGGTGAGCCGGTAGACGGTTGAGGCCGCTGGGGGTGGAAGGGTCGTGCGCTCGATGACATCGGCGGACTGGAGTTGTTTGAGTCTTGCTGAGAGCAGGCTGGTGCCGATGCCGGGCAGTCCGTCCTCGAGGTCTTTGAAGCGCTTGGGGCCGCGCAGCAGGTTGCGCACGATCAGCAGGGTCCACCGCTCGCCGAGAAGGTCGAGCGTGGCCGCTAGGCCGCAGTACTGGTTGTAGGTACGCGTACTCATCGGTTCCGTTCAGGTCGGCCGTTTGCTAATAATAACGCGAGTGTGGACTTCTAAAAACGAGAGTGCTAGCTTCAATTACATGGAGCTTGCCTCAAGCTCGCACATCCGGAGGCTCCCCGCACGCATGCCCGGTCATCCATGCCTCGAGTCTCCACCAGCGATGGGAGTCCATGTTGATCGCACAGAGCAGGACCGTGCACGACGCTGTTGCCCGGGACACCGGGTCCATCGACGGGCCACCCGGCGCGACAGGGGAGGCGGAGGAATTCGTCCGGTTCTTCTCCCAGGGGTTCGCGATGGGTGATGGCGAGGGCTTCCTGGAGCACTTCATACCGCGTCTGCACCCCGACCATCAGGGCATCAAGCAGCCGCTGGCAAGCATGGCCTACGGCCCGGCGGGGTTTCGGCGCGTGTTCAAACCGCTGTTCGAGGTCGTGCCGGACCTGCACGGTGAGGTGCATCGCTGGGGCGCGACCAGCGATGGCGTACTGATCGAGTTCACCCTGACAGGCACACTCGGTCGCTCAACGTTTACGTTGGACGTGGTGGACCGGTTCGTCCTGGACGGGGGTCTGATACGAGGCGTCCATACCTACTACGACCCGCTGCCCCTGCTGCCTGTGCTGCTCGCCCATCCCCTCCGCGTGCTGCGGCTGCTGCCGCGGCTCATCGGCAGGGAACGCCGGCCATGAACGACCGTCCCGCTGGACCTCTGGCAGATCACCGGCACCCTGGGCGGTACGAGGCGGGTTCGGTCGTCGCTCCTCGTGAGCTGTCCACGATCACCGGACAGGCCGTCAGGGTGCCGGACACAAGCACGTTGATCCACTTGCAGTTCCGGCGCTACGCGGGCTGCCCGGTCTGCAACCTCCATCTGCGCTCGGTCGTCCAACGGCGCGAGGAGATCACCGCGGCCGGTGTGCGCGAAGTGGTGGTCTTTCACGCCGATACGGACGAGGTCCTGCGGTACGAGGCCGATCTGCCGCTCGACGTGATCGCCGATCCCACCAGACGCCTCTACCGGGAGTTCGGCATCGCGTCGTCCCCACGGGCACTGGCCGATCCACGTGTCTGGGGATCGATCGTCCGCGCGGCTGCGGCGTGGGTTCGCGCCTTCGTCGTCGGGCGGCGCCGCCTGTTCCGGCTTCGGCCCCAGGGGGGACGGCTGGGCCTGCCCGCGGACTTCCTGATAGCCGGCGACGGCAGGATCGTCGCCAGCAAGCATGGCGAGCACGCTAACGATCAATGGTCGGTCGACGACCTCCTCACGCTCGCCGCCTCGTATCGAGAAGGGCCGGAGACGTAGCCAGCGAAGCGGTGACGTCGTGATCCGCCGACGGCGACGCATGGCCCTGGCTCTGACGATCAGCATCTTCCCTGGTGAACAAGGAGAACCTCATGCCACAAGCGCGCACAGCCACTCCCCGGACCACGCAGGCCAAGGAGGCCGTCCCCGCGCTCGACGAGGCCGCATTCGCCGCCAGCGCACAACGTCTGACCAATTCCGCCGGGCTCGGACTCGACGGTGACGCCATCGTCGAGGAGTGGATGAGCCTGTATCACCAGGATGCCGTGGTCGAGTGGGTGATAGACGGCGTCTGCGAACGGCACCGGGGAATCACCGCGATCCGGCCTGCCGCGCACATGATGGTCAAGGTGTGGCGTGATCAGCGTCTGCACGTCGAGAAGGCTGTCGAGTGCAGTGACACCGAAACGATCGTCTTGTCGTGGACCGGTGGGTTCCGGGGGCGCGGAGGCCAGGTCGGCATCGAGGTGTGGACACTGCGCGATGGCTTGGTCGTCCATCACCGGATGCACGGCTACCTCGGGCTGTACCCGACCAGTTCCTGGCGGGCGCGGCTGCGGATCCTCCTCGCCTCGCCACGGCTTGCCTTCACGGTGCTGGCACACCAGCGCCGAGCGGCGGGCGGCCGAGGGTGAACGTGGCAGATGTATTGCGCGGGCCGTTGTCCGAGCGGCGCCTGCTGGACCTGCCTGCCGGCAGCATCGGGGTCCGTGAGGCCGGATCGGGGGAGCCCGTGCTGTTCATCCCCGGCCTCGTCGCCAACGGCTTGGCCTGGCGCAACGTCGTACCCCACCTCGCCGCCCAGGCACGCTGTATCGCGCCGGACTGGCCCTTGGGCTCGCACTCCCCGGCGCTGCCGAACGCCGACCTGACCTTGCCCGGCCTCGCGCACCTCGTCGTGCAGCTGCTCGACGCGCTGAACCTGCGGCAGGTCACTCTGGTCGGCAACGGCTACGGCGGCGATATCGCCCAGGTGGTCGCCGCGGAGTATCCCGGCCGCGTCAGCAGGCTGGTGCTGATCGCGCCCAATGCCTTCGACTCCGATCCATGGACGACGCGAGCGCTGGTGTGGTTGTCACGGCCGCCCGGCGCGGGGGCCGTGCAGAGCGTGTTGATGCGCAGCCGACTCGTGCAACGGTTGCCGTTCACCTACGGCTTCGCGACCAAGCGCCCCATTCCCGAGGCGATCATGGCCTCGTATCTGGCGTCGATCTACTCAGACGCCGCGGTGCGCCATGACTTTCACAGATTCCTGCGCGGCCTCTCACCTCGGTATCTCGCGCGAGCCTCCCCGGCGTTGGCCACCTTCGACCGCCCTGCCCTGGTCATCTCCCCTGCCGAAGACCGGGTGTTCCCGCGGGACGGCGCGCAGCTGCTCGCCGACACCCTGCCGCAGGGCCGCCTAGCCACCATCGCCGACTCCTACGCGTGGGCTCCCGAAGACCAACCGGCCGAACTGGCGCGCATGCTGCTCACGTTCCTGAACGAGCGGCGCTAGCGGCCGGAGCCACCGCAGCCCCGCGACCAGCAATCACCCCCACGAACAGGAGACCCAAGATGAAAGCGTTGATCGTAGGCGCCAGCGGATACAACGGAACAAACGTGGCGCGGCACCTGGCCCGCGACGGGCACAGCGTGCGCGGGCTGGTGCGCAACCTTCACCGCGCCCCCTCCGGCCTTGACGAGGTGGTACAAGGCGACGTCATTACCGGAGCAGGTCTCGAGCAGGCGCTGGACGGAGTGGACGTCGCGTTCTACTTCGTTCACTCCCTCGATCCGGGTGTCGGCAGCACCGACGAGCGAGACGTCAAAGCCGCGACCGAGTTCGTCCGGGCGGCCCGGGTGACCGGCCTGCCGCGGGGAGTGTTCTTCACGACTCTCGCGCCACCTCCGGGAGTCGCCCCGCCCGCATATCAACGAAACCGGCTCGCCGTAGAGCAGATCCTGCTGGGCGGCATTGCGGGCATGACCGCTCTGCGCGCCGGCATGGTCCTCGGACCAGGGTCACGCGGAATACGGCCCTACCTGCGCCTGGTGCAACGCACCCCGTTCCTGCCGCTGGGGCCCTGGCGACGCAACCGCCTCGCGGTTCTGGACCACCACGCCACAGCGCAATGCCTGATCGCCGCGGGCACCCGAGACGAACTGGCGGGGAAGTCACTGGACGCCCCAGCATCAGCCGAGCCGACACACGAAGAGCTCGTGCACGCCCTGATCGAGGCTCTTGGCCTGCGACGCCGTTTCGTCGGGCGGATTCCGCTGTCCAGCAACACACTCGACGCGGCGTTGCTAGCGGCGATCACCGGCGAGTCCTACGGATACAGCCGCACATTCGTCACCGTCAACAAGGTCGATTACATCATCGACCCCGAGCGTGCTGCACCGTTCAGCGAGATCACACCCGCTCCGATGCACCAGGCGCTGCACGACACCGTCACCGGCTCGTCCAACGCGACACGCGACCGAGCAGCCTCCGCGTAACACAGCCAGAGAGAAGGTGCCGTCACCGCCGAGATCGCACCAGGTGCGGCGCGGCGACCATGGCTCCGCCGTCACGGTTCTGGCTACACCGTCGCGATCACCGATCATGAATTCGAACTGGTTCCTATCAACGAAAAAGGTGACAACAGGACCATGATCTCGCAAGCGCGTCGTCCGCGGGCCCGGCTTGATTTGAACCGAACCGAGAAGTTCGTGTTCGCCCGGCAATCGGCGCTAGGTCAACTCCGCGAAATACCTGGTGGGCTTAAGGTCGCACTGGGATTTGGCAATCGAGATAGCGCACTGGCGGCGCAGGCCGATCCGCCGGATGGAAAATACGCTCGGCGTGCCGATGAGCTCGCGAACGAAACGTACGGACCCGAACTACTACAGCATTGTCTGCGGTGCTGGTATTTCGGTGATCTGTTCGCTCGGCACGAGCACCGCGGCTATGACCCCGAACTGTTCTACGTCGCCTGCCTCCTGCACGACATCGCACTCACCGATAGCTACCGCCCCACGCTCGGAGACGCGCCGTGCTTCGCCGTTCATGGCGGCAATGTCGCAAGACGAACGCTGCAAGCATGGGGCGCGGACACAGACTTCTGTGACACGGTCAAAGAAGCCATCGCAGCGCATCTCGACGTCACCGCGCCGCCAGAAAACGGCGTCGAGACCTATCTTCTGCACGCCGCCGCGCGTTTGGATGTCGTAGGTGCCCGCGTCTCCGAATTGCCCAGCCACCTACTTCACCACGTGAACACGCTTCATCCCCGGACAAAATTCGCGTCGACCTTCTCACGCGCACTCGGCAGAGAAGCCCGTGAACGCCCCGATTCGCGCATCGCGGTGCTCTGGAAGACAGGCATGAGAATTCCTGTCACCCTCAACCCGGCTAGCATCGCGTCCTGACCGAATCGGGTCCGACGCGCAGCTCACAGAAAGGATGTGTTGAGATGGCAGAGCATCACAGATCACCGTCTGATAACAGGCCAGCGCCGACGGCGCGAGTCCGAGGATAAACACGCGGAGGTCGTCCAAGTGATGGGTTCAGGTTCTTCGATGCTCACGTTCCTGCGCGTAGCGTTGGTCATCGTCGGCGCAGGATTTGTCAGCGCATATGGATTCTTCCAGCTACTGCCAACACTGTTCGAGTGGGGCGAGTCGCACTATGTTCCGATGATCATCGGGATCTACACGACGCTGGGCATATTCTTGCTGATGGCCTCTCGCTCTCCGGGCAAGCACAGAAGTTTGATCTGGTTCACGGTCTTCTCGAGCCTGGTACACGCCGGAGTGATGATGGTGCAGGCACTCCGTGATCCAATGTGGCGCGCACATCTCTACGGAGACGTTCCGGTACTGGTCTTGGTGGCCTTGGCGCTGGCTATTCCGATGATGCGGCTACCAGCCCTTGATCTCGAAACATCTGGGCGGTGAGCGAAGGAGTTCATAGTCACGGACGGCCGCGTGAAGTCGTGGACGGGGCGATTGACGGGTGGCGAAGATAGCTAGACCCGGAACCGGGCAGGGTCATTGCGGACTGGCGTCCAACTGGGACCGCTCGCCCTGAGTTTGAGCTCGACCTTCGTTCCCGTCAGCCCTTGGTCAGACAGGATGATCGTGGAGGCTCTTCGCCTCGGCGATCGTTCCTCCGCTGTCCTCCCTGAGCACCTTGAGCAGCCGAGCGCGGTTCACTCCGTCGCGCCAGAGGAACGCTGTCACGTTGTCGGTCGTGGGACCCCAACCCCAGCGGTGGAAGAACCCGAACTGCTCATACTCTTGCTCACCATCCATGATCCCGGCATGGAGCCGCCGATGAATGGCCCCTGGAGACAAGCCAGCGAATGGGCGAGTCGGAACTTCACCGGAACGAACCCAGACAGCGGTGCTCGCCACATAGTGGCGGAACTGCTTGGCGAGGGCCATGTTGTCATCGCACGTCAGCCGCTGATCAGCGACCCACAGATCCACTCGCCATAGTGCGGGACCGTCCCAGTCGCCGACCTCCACAGCGAACCTGTGCTTGTCACCTAGAAGCCCAGTCATTCGAGCACCGTGGCAGACACATCGCCCCGCACACAACCTGGGCTCCTACCCCAGAAACCATGATCTCGGGATGCGGTCTAGCCCCGGTCAGCCCACTGACTAATGGTCTCTTCGAGTCGGCTCCGGGCACCCCACAAATAGTAGGAGGGGCGGCCCCTGTGGAGCCCGCTCCTGAAGATCCCCATCCCCTCCGTCTCCGCCGAAGCACCGCCCCGGGTGCCCTGAATGTTCATCGCCTCGAACAGCAGCTCCACCCGGGTGAACGCAACCCCGTCAGGAGCAGCCACGAGCACCGGAGTCTTCCGACCGCCGCTGGGCCCGAAGGGAACCAGGTAGATCTCCGGTGCGGTGAGTAGGCTCTCCGCTTCACGATCCTGTGCCGTAAGGACATCGGCGACCTCCCGCGGATCTGTCGGCGGAGCCGATGGCCAAGGCTGCTGAACGTCCCGGACTGCGGCGAACGGCAGATCTGGTCGATGGAGGGTGCTCTCCTCCTCCGACAACGGTTCGAAGCGAATGAGCTCCGCCTTCTCGACCAGGGTGCTGACCGGCGTGCAGTAGTAGCTGATCGCTTGCCGCCTGACCTTCTTGAGATCAGCCAGCCCCCAGGCACCCAGGTGATCCCACCAGGCGTCGTACATCGCGATATCGCCATCAACGATCAACAGCCGCTGCGGCGTCTCTCTGACCGGCACCCGCAGGGAAGAACGGCCGGTCGGCCAGGAGAAGACAGCACCGACTACGACGTTCGAGGTATCCATGCGCGACAGGCTACGGCGCTTAGGGCAGGCCGCCTCAACGTCAAGGTCACAGCGGATCCGGGCGTGCACTGGACCATGAAGATCAGCTACTACCTGAAGGGCAACAAGGACTACTGAAGCCGCTCCAGACGAGCGCGCAACGCCGCCAACATGATCGTCTAAGGCGGCGGGTCCACCGCGCCGACCGGACGTCCGGCGACATGATCGCGGCATTCGAGCTAACAACGAGCAAACATCGGGGACGAACCACCCCGTAAACGACACCAGCGCATCCCTTAGTGATCAAGGAATGCGCTGGTCAATGCAGTGTGCGCCGCCAGGGACTCGAACCCCGGACCCGCTGATTAAGAGTCGGCTCCGTGCTGTACCGCCCGGTACCGTTCAGTGCCAACAGGGCCCGTCTGATGGCGAGGTGTCCCGGTTCTGAGCAGTATTCGTGACGCTCCGTGTCGCGCTGTGAGGAGCGGTTGCCCGACATCCGGACACACATCGAGCACACATGACTACCGCCCTGGGGGCGGCCAGCACGGATTCGATCCCCCAACAGAATCCCGGCTGCATGGCTGCTCGATCATGGCCCCGAATTGCGCCGCGTAGGGCGCTGGTGTCCCATCGGTTCACGATCGATGATGGGACGTCTGTTGCGCCAGCGACGACTCCAACGTCCAATGGGTGTGAAGTTGCGATACTCAACGTATAGGGGTGTCGCGACGATCAGCCTGTTGATCCAGCGGGCTTCGTCGTCCACGTGCATGAGCACTCGCGCCAGGCCTGACAGCCTTCCGCGCTGGTGGTCCGGGTGGTTGCCAGCGATAACGCCGTAGACCCACTGGGCGACCTCTTCCGGGTCGTTCCGGCCCCATCGTTGACGGTGTTGGTCTGTCACGTCAGTGGAGGGAGGTGAGGTGTCGCCCACTTCGTCCATACGCTCCACCGTTTTGATCATCTCGTAGAGCCATCCGGTTCCAGAGCCCATTCTGCTCGGATCGGCTTCGCTACGTGAGGCGGGCGCGCAACGGTCGAGGAGATTACCCGCCGAACCGCACAGGAGCAGGCTGGCAGATGCCGCCGGTGGTCGGTGAGGCAGATCGCCGCCGAAGAGGACCACATCGTCCGGCAAGTGCGGCGGGGCGGTGTCTTCGTGAGCGGTGCCGTACCCCATGTCCATGTCGAAGGCGATCCATTGATGAGGGCGTAGACCTCTATCCGTGACGCTGGTCGCCTCGCGGTTCAGGCGCTCGATGACCCTACCGAAACGGGTTCTGACGTCAGGAGCGGTGCCTGTCTCGCCGATCTCGACGCGGCCGTTGACCACTCCGAGTTCGACTCCGAGCTCCGCAGCCTTCAGTCCGATTCCTCTGGGAGCTGCCAAGTCAAAGGCGTTGAGCTTGGACTCGGACAAATAGAGCAGTTCGCGCATGGCCGCCAGGTTCTTGTAGAGAATCATCACTCATGTGACCTTCATGGCGCTATCGAGGTTCCCGGTTCCAGGTGAAACTTGAGTTCCGTTCAGATCCGTCACTCCACGTGAGGGCCAGTGATCGGTCAGACAGCCGAAGCGACGTGCCTGCCGCCTCGGCGGATCGGGACCACCTCGACCTCGAGGCCGAGGCCTTCGAGGGTGTGGACGGTGTGGGCGAGGGCGACCTGGCTGAACGGGAAGAGGCGGTCGGCAGACAGCTCGTAAGAGGCGTCCACCATGACTCCGAAGATCACCTTCTTGGGTCGGTAGTCCTCCGGAAGTGCCCGCCCGGTGTGCTCGGAGACGAGCTTGATGAACTCCTTGCGCAGCTTCTCCTGGGTGAGGAGGGCCTGCAGGCCGACGATCGGCTGGAAGAAGAGGTGGCTGAACGGGACGGCGTCCTTGCCCTTCTTGACGCAGATCAGCTCGTTGTCCGGGCCGAGCAGGTCGCAGATCTCGAAGCCGCGGCCGTTCTTGCCCGTGTTCAGCGCGGTCCTCAGCAGCTTGGCGTCGAGGCAGACGAGCCTGCCCTGGGACTGCGCCGCCGTCACGGCGTTGTAGGTGGGCTCGCCCGGCTGCTTCTTCCCGGCGACCGTCGCCGTGGCCGTAGGCTCCCAGGGCGGAAGGGGGACGGACGGGACGGGCTTGATCACCCGGTTCACGGTCCTGCGGATCGAGGTGAAGAACTCGGTGCCGCCCTCGTACCAGGCCCCGTCGAGGAGGAAGAACTCCCGGCCGTTCTCGCGGACGGAGGCGTCCAGGAACCGGATGGCCGAGGCGTGCGCCAGCTGCTTCTGCCCGGCGGTGTCGGCGCAGACGCGGACGTCGCCGCGCCGCAGCGCTTCCACGGGCGGGATGGTGTGCATGACCCGGCAGCGGCGCAGGATGTCTTCCAGGTCGAGGTCGGCGCGCGGGCTCATCGCCACCGGACCGATCTTGATGACGTAGCTCTGCGCTTCGTCCCGCCACTTCACCAGGTCGAGCGGGAGCGTCGCCGTGATCGGGACCGAAGGGTCGCCGGCCAGTCCGTCGGCGAGCCGCGCGTCCAGGCGGGCGAGCTCCTGCTCGTCACGGACGGGGCGGATCGCCTCGATGAACGCGAACTCCTCGGGGACCTGGCGGCGGCGCACTTCGGAGATCCGGCGGAGCAGGGCGACGAGTTCGGCCCGGCCGAGCGGAACCCGCATTCGGAGACCCGTAGCACCGTTCACGGCGACGGGCTTGCCGGCGCCGAGCCCGAGCAACGCCGGGTCGACCTTGCCCGCCAGGGTCCTGACCAGCTCGTTGTACTCACTGACGTCGATCCGCGAGAAGGCCATACCGTTCAGGGCCCGGGTCTCGTCCTGCCGTCCGGAGGTGTCGATGGCCTTGCGGGCGACGGCGCTGACCTCTTCGGCGTCGACGGCGCGGATGGCGAAGCTCAGCCCGAAGGTCTGGTCCTTGAACCGGTCGGGGACGGACCGGAATCCCGTCCCGAAGGTGATCGCGTAGATGTCGTGGTCGACGGAGAGCAGCAGGACGACGGCGGCGTCCTGCGTCTCGTAGTCGGGGAGCGGGCCGGTCAGCAGGGTCGCCTCGTCCAGCCAGGGAACCTTGGTCGGGGGAGTGCCGCGGTGGAAGACGAGGGCCTCCGCGCCGTCGGGATAGTCGGGCACCTCGAGGTTCCAGCCGGGCTCCGTCAGATAGGTGCCGTCGAGGGTTTCGAGGATGTCGTCCAGCTGGGGTGTGCCGGACATGCGGTAGATCGTGACTTCGCGGGTGCTCGCGGGCATGGCGGGACCTCCGGGGGAAGAAGGCGACGTGTCGCTCGGGCCGCGCGGATGTTCGTCGGGAATCTCCGCGCCTCAAGGTGCGGCCACCTCGGCCGCACTAACAGAGTAAGTAGGACTGTTAGCGTTGTCAACGCATACACAGATTGCAGTGGTGCTCACGGCCGTGTACGTTGGCGTTATGACGGATGAAGAGGTGCCTCTGGTTCCACCGGCGGAGATCGCCAGGCTGGCCGGGGTGACCCGCGCGGCTGTCTCGAATTGGCGCCGTCGCCACCCGGACTTTCCTGATGCGGTGGGCGGCACGGCGTCCGCTCCTCTGTTCGCGCTCTCCGACGTCCGCGAGTGGCTGGACAGCCAGGGCAAGGGGAAACAGGTCGCCGACGAGGTGCGCCTCTGGCAGGCCCTACGCGCTGAACGCCCCGAGGACATGCCGGCCGCGCTGGCGGCGACGGCCGCGGCCCTCGCCGGCGAGCCGCACCCCCAGCCTCTCGGCACCTCCACCCTTGAACTGGCGGACGGCCTCGCCGCGGAGCGCTCCGCAGCAGGGCTCCTCGCGGATCTGGCGGGACGGTTCGTCGCCTCGGCCGGGCACGGCGGTGGCGGAGAACACGTGTCGACGACGGCCCTGGTGAAGGTGGTCCGCCATTTCGCCGGGACGACCACGGGAACCGTCTACGACCCCGCCTGCGGTATCGGGGATCTCCTCTTGGCCTGCGGCGGCCCGGACGCCGCCGAACGCTTCGGCCAGGACTCGGCGCGGAACCTGACGGAGTTCGTCCGGCTCCGCGCCGACCTGGCCGCCCCACCGATTCGGATGCGCACCGCCGTCGGCGACTCTCTGCGCGACGACCGCTTCCCGGATCTGAAAGCCGACCTGGTCGTCTGCGACCCGCCGACCGGCCAGCCCGACTGGGGCCGCGACGACCTGATGCTCGATCCCCGCTGGGAGCTGGGCCTCCCGCCGAAGGCCGAAGGCGACCTGGCCTGGCTTCAGCACTGCTACTTCCACACGGCGCCGGGCGGCCGGGCCCTGGTCGTCCTCCCGGCATCGGCCGCCTACCGCCGTTCAGGCCGCCGCCTCCGCGGCGATCTGGTCCGCAACGGCATGCTCGACACGCTCGTCGCCCTCCCCGGCGGCCTCGTCCCCGGCCACGCCGCCCCCGTCCACCTGTGGATCCTGCGCCGCCCACCCCTCCCGAACGCTGACGTCCGCCTGATCGACCTGTCGGACGCCGACCTGACGGCCCCCCTGGACATCCCCGAGACCTCGATCGCCCGAGTCGCCCCGATCACCCTCCTGGGCGACGAGCTCGACCTCACCCCGTCCCACCACGTCGCGAAGACCGGCCCCGACCACGCCGCCGCCTACGCCACGGCCCTGTCCGGCTTCGAAGCCGCCCTGGCAGAGCTGTACCAAGCCCTCCCGACTCTGACGGAAGGCGACGGCGACCTCCCGGCGACCTTGAACCTGTCCGACCTCATCCGCGCCGGCCTGGTCGACCTGGACGACAACCAACCCCGCTCCACCACCCCCCAGCTCGACACGGACTTCCTGCGCGGCTTCCTGTCGAGCCCCGCCAACACCCGCCGCAACACCTCAGGATCCGGCACGTTCCGGGCAGATCCGCGCAGCGCCCGCGTCCCCCAGATGGACGCCGCCCGCCAACGCGCCTACGGAACGACCTTCCGAGATCTGGAGAGTTTCCTGCACCGCCTCGAAGAGGCCGCCAAGATAGGACGACGAGCAGTCCAACTCGCCCGCGACGGCCTGACCACCGGCACCTTGACCCCACCCGCCCCGAGCCCCGAAGGAACGATCCCCGAGTGACCGTCGACCAGAACCTGTCCGCCTTCGCCTGGTCGATCGCTGACCTGCTGCGCGGCGACTACAAGCAGTCGGAGTACGGCCGCATCATCCTCCCCTTCGTCGTCCTCCGCCGCTTCGACTGCGTCATGGCCCCGACCCGCGACGCCGTACGCGCCCGCGCCGCGTCCTACCCGGAAGGCAAGACCGCGCCGCCGAGTCTGCTCAAGACGATCGCGGGCCTGCCCTTCTACAACACCTCGAAGCTGGAGTTCGCGACGATCGGCGGTGACTCGGCGCAGGTCGCTAAGAACCTCACCGCCTACATCAACGGCTTCTCCGAAGAGGTCGTCGAGATCTTCGAGCGGTTCAACTTCTTCGCGCAGATCGAACGCCTGGAGGCCGCCGACCTCCTCTACGACGTGGCGCAGCGGTTCACCGACGGACGGATCGACCTCAGCCCGGAGCGGGTCAGCAATGAGGACATGGGCAACCTGTTCGAGGAACTGATCCGCAGATTCTCCGAACTGTCGAACGAGACGGCGGGCGAGCACTTCACCCCGCGCGAGGTCATAGAGGTGATGGTCGAGCTGCTGCTCAGCCCGGACGGCGAGGAGATCGCCGGGGACGGCGTCGTCATCGACATCCTCGACCCGGCCTGCGGGACGGGCGGCATGCTCGCCTCGGCCGAAGAGCACGTCAAGAAGCTCAACCCGACCGCCCGGGTGAACCTCTACGGCCAGGAGCTGAACGCCGAGTCCTGGGCGGTCTGCAAGGCGGACCTGCTGATGAAGGGCTACAGCGACAAGGACTCCGAGATCGCGTTCGGTAACTCTTTCAGCCAGGACGGCCACGACGGCCGGACCTTCCGCTACATGCTCGCCAACCCCCCGTTCGGCGTTGAATGGAAGAAGGTCCAGACCGCCGTCACCAACGAGCACAAGGACCTCGGCCACGCGGGCCGTTTCGGCGCGGGACTGCCCCGCATCAACGACGGCTCGTTCCTGTTCCTCCAGCACATGATGGCCAAGATGCGCCCCGTCGAGGCGGACGCCAAGGGCAAGTTGAAGGGCTCCCGCATCGCCATCGTCTTCAACGGCTCCCCCCTGTTCACGGGTGCGGCGGGCTCCGGCGAGTCGGAGATCCGTCGCTGGATTCTGGAGAACGACTACCTGGAAGCGATCGTCGCCCTCCCTGACCAGCTCTTCTACAACACCGGCATCTCCACCTACTTCTGGATCGTCACCAACAACAAGGCTCCGAGGAACAAGGGCAAGGTCGTCCTCCTCGACGCCCGCGAGTACTGGGAGAAGCGCCGCAAGTCCCTGGGCGAGAAGCGCAAGGAGATCACGGAGAAGCACCGCGAGCACATGAAGCGCCTCTACCGCGACGCCTTCGACATCGCCGCCGACCCCGCCGACCCCGACCACTCCAAGGTCAAGATCTTCAACAATCAGGACTTCGGCTACAGGCGCATCACCATCGACCGCCCCCTCCGCCAGCGCTTCGAACTGACGGAGGCCGCCCTCACCGACATCGAATCCGCCCCGGCCGTCACCAAGTACGAGCACCGCGACGAACTCCTGACCGGCCTCCGCGCCCTCCTCGGCACCGCGGCCCCCACCCGCGACGCCTTCGCCAAGAAACTCTTCGACGGCTACGTGGCACACGAGGTCACCATCCCTCCGGCCGCCGTCGACAAGGCCATCCTGACCGCCACCGCCATCCCCGACCCCGACGGCGAACCAGTTCTCCTTAGGGGCAAACCCGTCCCGGACCCCGACCTCCGCGACGCAGAGAACGTCCCCATGACCGAACCCATCGCTGACTACTTCGCCCGCGAAGTCCTCCCCCACGTCCCCGACGCCTGGATCGCCGAAATCAAAGACCCCAAAACCAAGGAGACCACAGACCACAAGGTCGGCTACGAAATCCCCTTCACCCGCCACTTCTACACCTACACCCCACCCCGCCCTCTCTCCGAAATAGACGCCGAACTGAAGTCCCTCGAATCCCAAATTCAGGCGCTCCTGGGAAAGGTGGCCGGGGAATGAGTGCTTCGCGTTCCATGGTCCGACTCAAGCACCTTGCGCGCCGCTCCCTTGAGTACGGTGCGGCAGAAGCAGCTGCCTATGACAGGAGGGACTGGCCCCGGTATATCCGGACGACAGATATTCGGCCGGACTCTACCCTCCGTGACGACACCTTTGTTTCGCTCCCGCCGAAGGTGGCAAGACCATACCTGCTGGAAGAAGGGGATCTCCTTTTTACGCGGAGCGGCGCCACTGTTGGCAAGAGCTTCATGTATCGAAAGGGATGGGGGCCATCCGCTTTTGCCGGGTACCTAATCCGTGTGAGACTGGATCCTAATAAGGCGGATCCTCGATACGTTTCCCACTTTTGCAAGTCCTCTCTATTCTGGAACCAAATTTCCCGAAGCTCCGTTCAGGCCACGATTCAGAATGTTAATGCGGAGCAATATGGGAATCTGGAGATTCCCTACTGGAGCGTGGAAGATCAGCGGCGGATCGCGGACTTCCTCGACGCCGAGACCGCCCGCATCGACAAGATGCAGGATGCCCTAGTGGGGTTGAAGGCGGGGTTGCTTGAGCGCCGCGCCAGCGCTCTTCATGGTCACGTGACTGGTGCCCAATGGGAAGAGAGAAAGTCGTCTGGTCTCGCTTGGGTCGAGAAAATACCGCGACACTGGAAGTCGGCCCGACTTAACCTCTTTGCCCGGATGGGAAGTGGTCATACCCCGAGTAGGTCTCGCCCGGAGTGGTGGATCAACCCAGAATTTAACTGGATTACAACCGGCGAGGTTTCGCAGGTGCGAGATGATCGGCGGGAGGTCATCACTGCGACACGAGAAATGATCAGTAGAGCTGGTCTTGATAACAGCTCGGCTGTGCTCCACCCGAAGGGGACGGTGGTTCTTTGTCGTACCGCATCGGCCGGATATTCGGCGGTAATGGGTCATGAGATGGCGACCAGCCAAGACTTTGTAACTTGGACCTGCGGGAACGAGTTGAACACTTTCTATCTACTCTGGTGCCTACGTGCAATGCGGTCGGACCTGCTTGGGCGGTTGGCAATGGGATCTACCCATAAGACCATCTATGTTCCGGATCTCCAAATGCTTCGCATTCCGATCCCTCCGCTCGATGAGCAGCGGGTCATTGTCGAAAAGATCCGCGCGGGCAATGCGAAGGTCGATGCGCTCGTCGATTCCATTGATCGCCAGGCTGGCTTGCTCAGGGAACGGCGGGAAGCTTTGATTACGGCGGCGGTGACCGGGGAGTGGGATGTGACTACCGCGCGGAGGTAGTCACGAGGGGGCTAGCGGTGGCGGCCGTCGGGGTTGCGGATGGCGATGGCCACGAAGGTGATGAGCATCGTCAGGGCGAAGAGGGCGATGGCCGCTGCAGCGATGGCGGCGAGGATGGTCATAGGGTGCGCTCGATTTTCTGCTGGGTGGTGAGGGAGTCGCGGAGGAGGGTGGGGGTGTTCTCGATGAGGGTCATCGAGAGGCCGGCGAGGAGTTCGTCGTCGCTCAGGTGGGTGCGGTCGGTGCGGGTGGCGATGACGTAGGTGGCGTTGGCGGGGCGGCGGATGTGCCAGGTCGGGTGGGCGAGCTGGAGCGCCTTGCGTTCTTCGTCGGTCATGAGGCTGAGTCCTGTGGATTCGTTGGGGTATTTCCACGACGACCCTCGCAGGCGGGTATTACCGTGGGCTACGAACCGTTTACCCCCCTGACGGCACCCCTCCGAACTGGGATGACACCCGGCACAGGGGTTCGACACCCGGGAGACACCCGATGGCGAACCGGAACGGAACCGAGGCTTTCGGGCCACAACGGTCGTTCGTGACCGAGATGCGGGCGCGACGTGAGGCAGCCGGGCTGTTCGCCGCAGTGGCTGGGGAAAGTTGAGGGATTCGAGAAGCCGCCCTCCGAAGGTCTCGCCGACGACCTCGACACCTTCTTCCAGACCGGCGGAACCTTCCGGCGGCTGTGGGAGCAGATGCTGGAAGCCCGAAGAAGAGGGCTGATCTCGAGTGGCTTCCGGCCGCTCGTGGAAGCGGAGAAGGAAGCCACGCGGATGCTCATTTATGAGCCGCTGCTGGTCACCGGGCTCGTGCAGACGGAGGCGTTCGCCGCTCACATGTTCAGCACAGGCCCTCATCCCGATAAGGCGGCCGAACTGCTGGCGATCCGGATGGACCGGCAAGCACTTCTGGGTAGGCTTGACTCGCCGTGGATGTTCATCCTGATGCATGAACATGTCATCCGGGGAATCCCGGCCGAGTACAAGGAGGAGCAGTGCAAGCGGCTGCTCGACCTGATGGTCGATCCTAAGATCAGCATCCGGATCATCCCCGAGGGCGCTCCCGTTTACAACTCCAGCGGCTGCCAGCTGCTCAGCTTCGATGGAGCGGCTGACGTCGCCTACATCGACGGGTTCGGCGGGCATGGGCAAATGCTCACGGAGCCCCACGAAGTCCAGGAGCTTGCCGTACTCTTCGACATGATCAGATCCGCCGCGATGTCGGCGGCGGAATCCGAGCGGCTCATCCGTTCGATCATGGAGGGCAATTGACCGCGATCGACCTTTCGCACTCGCTTTGGAGAAAGAGCACATACAGCGATTCGTCGGGTGGGGCCTGCGTGGAACTCGCGAGTGCGGCGACGGTTGTGGGGGTGCGGGACTCCAAGCAGCCGGGGCGGGGAGTACTGGTGTTCGAGAGGGCGACGGTTCGGGAGCTGGTGAGGGGACTCAAGGGCGCGGGGCCGTTGTAGGGCCTTTCGGGGCGTCAGTTCATTGTTACTTTGCGGTGCTGGTATGGGGTTCTTGGCGCGGGTTCAGATGGGGGGATGCTGCGGGGCGGGGTGACTCATGGGTGACGCGCCGGTTGATGGGCGTGGGCAGACGGTCAAGGTTCTCTTCGCTGAGAAGAAGTTCGGGCTGGACGACTATCAGCGGGAGTACAGCTGGGCGCGGGATGATGTCCGGCGGCTGCTCGAAGATCTGTGGCGGCGGTTCAGCACGAGCTGGAACGAGCTGCATGACCGGCAGGCTGCGGTCGAGTATCCGTCCTACTTCCTCGGGTCGTACGTGTACTACAACCAGGGGAGCGTCACCTATCTGGTCGACGGGCAGCAGCGGATCACGACGTTGCACCTGCTGCTGGTCCAGTTGCGGCGGTTCCTGCTCGAGCAGGGGCTGAGCGAGGACGCCGAGACGGTGTCAGCGCTGATCGCCTCGCGGCGGTTCGGGAAGCGGACGTTCACCGTCGACATTCCCGAGCGGAACGACGTCCTCGAAGCCTTCATCAAGGGCGACGACTCGTTCCGGCCGCGAGAAGGGGCCTCGCTGTCGGTGCGGAACCTGTGGGAACGCGGACGGGACCTCGTCGAGGACTTCCCGCCCGGTCTGCTCGGTGAGGCGCTGCCCTACTTCCAGGACTGGCTGCTGGAGCGGGTCTGCCTGGTCGGGATCCAGGCGGCCGACCGCGAGCAGGGCTGGGAGATCTTCGAGACGATGAACGACCGGGGGCGGCGGCTCAGCCCCGTCGACCTCCTCAAGGGCTATCTGCTGGAGAACGCGCTCCCCGACCAGCGCGCCAAACTCAACGTCAAGTGGCGGCAGATGCTCACCCGGCTGGCCGAGTTCGAGGGCTCGACCGGGAGCGACTTCGTCAAAGCCCTGCTGCTCGCCAAATACGCCGACCTCGGCGAGGGCAGCCCCGATCCGGCGGCGATCGACCGGTCCTTCCACGAATGGATCCGACGGCACGCCGCGACCCTCGGGCTGCGGAAACCGTCCGACTTCGTGACGTTCGTCGGTGAGACACTGCCCCGGTTCGCCGACCACTACTGCACGCTGCTGCGGGCCTCGGCGTACCACGACACCTCGCTGCCAGCCGTCTTCTACAACGCGGTCAACGGGCTGAACCGGCAGTACCAGCTGATCCTCGCGGCCGTCGACGTCCGCGACGACCTGAGCACCTTCAAACGCAAGGCGCGGCTCGTCAGCGACTTCCTCGACCTCGTCCTCGTGCGGACGTTCGTCCGCGGGAACGCCGTCCACCCGTCCGATCTGGACGACCTGATCCGGCAGGTCACCCTGCTGCTGCGCGACTGCCGTACGGCCGAGGACGTGGCACGCGTCCTGGGCGCCCAGCTCACCGCCGAACCACTGAACGAGATCGCCACCCTCAGCCTGAGCTCCGGCAACTACCGGCAGGTCCGCTACTTCCTGGCCCGGCTGACGGCCTTCGTCGAAGACGGCTCGGGCAAGCACGGCCGGATCGCCGACTACCTCAACCCCGAACGGCCCTGGCAGATCGAGCACATCTGGTCCTGCCACTACGACGTGGCACTCGCGCCCAACCGCAAGGCGTTCGACATCCAGCGGAACCGCATCGGGGCGCTGCTCCTACTCGACCGGTCCGACAACGCCAGCTTCCGAGACGCGCCCTACCAGCAGAAAGTCGAACATTACTTCCGGCTGAACGTCCTCGCGGCGTCGCTGCACCAGAACACCTACCAGAATTTCCCGGGGTTCCGGAAGTTCGTCGAACGGCATGAGCTCAAGGGCGTCTTCAGGGCGTTCACCGTCTTCGACAAGGCCGCGATCGCCTCCCGCCTCGCGCTCTACCAGCGGCTCGCGCAGCTCATCTGGGATCCCGACAGGCTCGGTTTCCCGTTGCCCACCGTCCCCCGCTCGGGCCCCGAACATCGCACAAAGGCGCATTATGGGGTGACCGTCGCAAACCTCGTCCAAGCGGGCCTGCTCACCGCAGGTGCGACGCTGGTCGGCCAGTACCTACGCGTCGAGCATTTCGCGACCGTCCTCGACGACGGCCGGTTGCGGCTGGCGAACGGCTCGGTATACACCTCGCTCTCCGGCGCGGGTGCGGCCGTGAGGGGTGGGAGGGCCTGTGCCGGCTGGGACTTCTGGCATCTGCGCAACGGCGCCGACCGCATCCAGCTGAAAGAACTACGTTCTGAACTACTCCGCCGGACTCGCTGAACTCGGTTCAGGCACTCGGCCAGAATTTGGGCGGAGTCTCGGCAGGGACGCACAGCTTGTAGCGGGCTGCCGGGGTCGGGTCGACTCCGGTCAGTGTGACGAGATGCTGGGCGGAGGCCCCGGAGAGCAGATCCAGGACCTTGGGGAGGGCCGCGCAGACGGTGGCGATCGCGATGCCCGTTCCCGTCAGGCCGGGATGCTTGTGCGGGTACTGGATCCGGTGGATGCCTGAGTGGGCGATGGCCTCGACCTCGTGGCTGCGCTGCATCTGCTTGGCGTCGTTGGTCAGGACCGCTTCGAAGCCCTCGTTGGCCGCCATCGGCCACAGGGCCAGGTCCTTGGCGCCCTTCCAGCCGTCCAGGTCAAGGACGTGCGTGACCTCGTGTAGATCGTCGACGAGGTTCCTGATGGCGACGGCGATGGGGGTGGCGACGTTCTCGTCGAGCAGCAGCCTCAAGCGGCCGTCCCGGATTGGGGACGATAGCTGTCGACGTACTTCGCGAAGTCCAGGGCGTCCCGGGCGGCTTCGGGGGAGACCTGCGGGTAGAAGCGCTGGATGCGTTCGGGGGAGACACCGTCACGGAGGAGACCGGCGACCTCCTCGTAGGGCACCCGTGTGCCCTCGATGACCGGTTCGCCGCCGCGGACCTCGGGATCCACTTCGAGGTGCTCGCGGGGCTTCATGAGATCCGGGATCTGCCTGCCCTGGACGTAGAAGGGCCGCAGGACGTCGATGAACTGGTCGATGACGATCTGGCCGCCGCGTCTGACCAGGTCGGTCGCGTGTTCCGGCTCGACCAGGTAGATGGTCGACTGGTCGGCGACCAGCTTGTACGCCGAGAGGTGTTCGGCGAAACCGAGGCCGAAGCGGAGTTCGGTGAGGGCCTTGCGGATGCTCTGGAGGGACTGCTCGCGCCGGAGGTGGACGCAGGTGCGGAGGGCGACGATGTCCTTGAAGGAGTAGAGGATCGGGCGTTCGGGAGAGATCTCCGGGACGAGGATTGGGATCCCGTCCGGACCTGGCTTCCGCCAGTGCTGGAGCTGCCTCAGCGTGGCGCCCGACAAGGCGGCCGCAAGTCTCGGCTCGTATGACATGGAATCCTCACCCCCTCCCATCTGTACCCATCTTCGCAAACGAGTCCAGCGTGACACAGGTGAAGCGGAGAAACCGTCCAAACGGCTTAGCCGTTAGCGGCGTCAACGTTATGAAAGCGGTTGAGATGGCGCTCACGCCTGGAGTAGGCTGGATGCGCCGGAGGCGGAGCTTGTGTCGAAAGGGGACCAAGGTGAAGGTCGACAGGGAGATCGTGTTCGAGGCCGTAGCCGAAGAGGCTCTGGTCAAGAGCGGCTGGGTCGTTGGCGAACCGGTCAACTACGACCGGGAGCTCGGGCTCGACACCGCCGATCTCGTCGCCTTCATCGGCGCCACCCAGAACGAGCGCTGGGAGCGGCTGCGGAACGCCTACGGCGGAGACCCGCACACCCCGTTCGCCAAGCTCGTCGCCAAGGAGATCGACGCCCGCGGCGCCCTGGACGTGCTGCGGCGCGGCGTCAAGGACAAGGGGATCCGGTTCCGGCTCGCCTACTTCAGGCCCGCGCACACCCTCGCCGCCGGAGCACTCGACGAGTACCGGGAGAACCGGCTCGCCGTCACCCGGCAGCTGCACTTCTCCTCGACCCACCCCAATGCGTCCGTGGACCTCGCGTTCTTCCTCAACGGGATTCCGGTCGGGTCGGCCGAACTCAAGGAGAAGCTGAAAGGGCAGAACAGCGCCGACGCGCGCCGTCAGTACCGCCAACGTGATCCTCAGGACCTGTTCTTCGCGCGACGCAGCCTGGTGCACTTCGCCGTCGACGCCGACCTCGTGTTCCTGACCACCCGGCTCGCCGGTGAACAGACCCGGTTCCTGCCGTTCAACACCGGCTCGGAGGGCCCCGGCCGTTCCGGTGGGGCGGGGAACCCGGTCGAGACGCTGTCGGACTACCCGACCTCCTACCTGTGGGAGCAGGTCCTCGCGCGGGACGCCTTCCTGGAGCTGATCCAGCAGTACCTGCACATCGAGGACGCCGCCGCCAAGTCGGGGAAGGCCCCCTCGCACAAGCCCTACGCCGCGCACCGGCAGCCGCTGATCTTCCCCAGGTTCCACCAGTGGCACGCCGTCAAATCGCTCGTCGCGCACGCCGGCAGGCACGGAGCGGGCGAGAACTACCTCGTCCAGCACTCCGCCGGATCCGGGAAGTCGAACACGATCGCCTGGCTCGCGCACCGGCTGTCGTCCCTGCACAACGACGCCAACCAGCTCGTCTTTGACAAGGTCGTCGTGCTGACCGACCGGATCGTCCTGGACAAGCAGCTCCAGGACACCATCTACCAGTTCGAGCAGGTCACCGGAGTCGTCGAACGCATCGACACCGACTCCGCGCAGCTCGCCGAGGCCCTCACCGGCGCCAGCGCTCGCATCATCATCACCACTCAGCAGAAGTTCCGGTTCATCCTCGACAAGATCCAGAACCTGGGCGCGAACAAGTACGCGATCATCATTGATGAGGCCCACTCCTCGCAGGGCGGCGAGGACAACGCCGACCTGAAGCGGGCGCTCGGCTCCCGTACGAGCGACGAGTCCGGGGACCCGCTGACCTCCGCCGCGCTCGCCCGCGGCAGGCAGCCCAATCTGTCGGTGTTCGCGTTCACCGCGACGCCCAAGGCCAAGACGCTCGAACTCTTCGGACGGCTCAACCCCGAGACCGGCAAGCACGAGCCGTCGCACGTCTACTCGATGCGCCAGGCCATCGACGAGAAGTTCATCCTCGACGTCCTCGACAAGTACATCACCTACAACGCCTACTTCCGGCTCGCCAACAAGGCCGTCGAGGAGACCGAGAAGACGCTCGACCCCCGCAAGGCCAAGGCGCAGCTGGTGCGGGCCGCGCTCTGGTCGGAGCCGACCGTCGAACTCCGCGCGAAGATCATCGTGGAGCATTTCCGGAAGCACACGCTGCCCAAGCTCGGCGGACGCGCCAAGGCGATGGTCGTGGTGCCACTGCGAGCCGACGCCGTCCGGCTCTACCAGGCGATCCAGACCTACATCGACGAGCAGGGCATCGCCGGCTGCGGAACCCTCGTCGCGTTCTCCGGCAAGCTCCAGCTCGAAGAAGGCGGCCCCGAGTTCACCGAGGCCAAGCTCAACGGCTTCGGCGAGCGGGAACTCCCCGGCAAGTTCGCCTACACGCGCGCCGACGACGAGCACGCGGCGATCACGGCCAAGCAGGAGTACCGGATCCTCGTCGCCGCCGACAAGTACCAGACCGGGTTCGACCAGCCGTTGCTGACCACCATGTACGTGGCCAAGCCGCTGGCCGGGGTGGCCGCGGTGCAGACGCTGTCGCGGCTCAACCGGACCCACCCGCTGAAAGAACAGGAAGACCTCTGCGTCCTGGACTTCGTCAACAAGGCCGAGGACATCCAGGCCGCCTTCCAGCCCTTCTACGAGAAGACGATCGCCGAGCCGACCGATCCGCGACTGCTCGACGAGATGCAGCGCGAGATCCTCGACTACCGGCTGCTCGTCGAGTCGGAGATGCAGCAGTTCGCCGAGGCGTACCACGTCGCCGCCGCTCAGGGGGAGAAGCGGCTCCTCAAGGCGCACGGGCAGCTGCACCGCTGGCTCGCGCCCGCCGTCGACCGGTTCACCAAGCTCGCGGCGGAAGAGCCGTTGAAGGCGGAGGAGTTCCGAGCCGCTCTGCGCGGCTACAAGAACGCCTATGCCTGGCTGGCGCAGATCATCGGATATGACGACGACGAGCTCGAGCTGCTCTACCTCTACGGACGCTACCTGCTGACCGTCCTGCCCCCAGGCCAGCAGGACCCGGCCGTCGACGTCGGCGGGACCCGGCCGACCCACCTGCGGATCGACAAGAGCGGCGAGCACAGCCTGAAACTGGAGAAGATGGGAGAAACCGAGATCACGGGTCTGCTCGGCGGCGTCCCGACGTTCGACGATCCGCAAGAGCTGACGCTCGCTGAGCTGATCGATCGGATCAACGACGAGTACGGTGCGGGCCTCTCGTCCGGCGACAAGATCATCGTCGGGCAGTTCGCGCTGGCCATCGCTGAGGACCCGGACCTCGCCGCCATCGCGTTGAACAACTCGCAGGAGGTCTTCGACCGGGAGGTCGAGAAGGACGCCGACAGGATCATGATCGAGCAGGCGGCCTCCAACGATGCGCTGCTCGTCCGCTACTTCGACGACGAGAAGGTCAACCGGCTCTTCAAGGCCGTCGCGAAGCGGCAGGCGTACGAGATGATCCGGCGTCCCGTCCGCCGGGAAGCCGAGAGGCGAGCCACTCAGGACCGAATCGCCGAGATTCGCGAGACTCGCGGCAAAGATCCCCATTAGTTTGGGATTCTCGCCGGTGCTCCGGTGAATCCGAGAGGGAAGGACCTTCGGCATGGACGTCGGCGAGGAGAAGACGGGACGGCTCATCGCCGGGCGGTACCGCATTCATCAGCTGATCGGCCAGGGCGGCATGGGCCTGGTCTGGATGGCCTATGACGAGAACCTTGACCGCAAGGTCGCGGTCAAGGAGATGCTCGTCGAGTCGGCCGACGCCATCGCTCAGGGCGACTTCCTCGAAGATCTGGAGACCCGGCGGGAACGGTTCCTCAGGGAAGTCAAGATGACGGCGAAGGTCGAACATCCGGGCGTCCCGGCCGTGTACGACGCGGGCGTCGACCCGGAAAGCGGACGTCTGTACGTTGCCATGCAGCTGATCAAGGGCCGTCAACTCCGGACCCTTCTCGACGAGACCGACCACCGGGCCGATCCCCTCCCGGTCTCGTTCGCCGCCGCCATGGGAGCACAGATCGCGGCCGTTCTGCACGAGGTCGGCAAGCACGACATCGTGCACCGCGACATCAAGCCGGAAAACCTGATGTTGACGCCTGGCGGTCTGGTCAAGGTCCTCGACTTCGGCGTCGCGGCCCTCCTCGGGTCCGGCGACACGCTGCGGCTGACGAAGGCGGGTATGACGGTCGGCACACCTCCCTACATGTCGCCCGAGCAGACCCTGGCGAACACGCTGGGTCCTGACTCTGACGTCTACTCCCTGGCGTGCGTCATCTACGAGCTCCTGACCGGGCGGCCGCCCTTCGTAGAGACCGTCAACCGCTCCCACCTTTGGCACCACGTCCATTCCCAGCCGCCATCGCTGCTCGGGCTACGCCCGGACGTGCCCGAAGAGATGGCCGAGCTGCTGCTCGGCATGCTCGCCAAGTCGGCGGCCGCACGTCCCGACGCGGGAGAGGTCTACGAACGGCTCCTGCCCGCAGCCCGAAGGAACGACGGAGACGAGCTGACCGACCTGGGCGACCTGGACTGCCGCCTCCCCTTCACGCGGCCCCTGGGCGGCGCTGTGCGGCGTCCCCAGAAGGGGAAGCCCCGCCGGACCGCGGGTCCCTCGATCTCGGAGCAGGAGATCGAGGAGATCGTCGCGCTGGCGGATGAACTCCTGAAAGAGCAGCGCTCCACTCAGGCGATCGACCTGCTGGCGGACGCGCTGAGCCGAACCACCGACCAGGACCTGGAGATCCATCTGACCTTCTCCCTGGCCCATGCCTCGTTCATCGGAGGCCGCTACACCGAGGCGGCGGAGCTGTTCACGACGGTCGCGAAGCACTTCGGCCCCGGCGACGAGGACACGCAGATCGCCCAGTACTACATCGGCCAGTGCAAGGCCGAGCTCGGCGACGTCGCCGGCGCCATCGAGGCGTTCCGCACGGTGGCCGCCGGACAGGAAGAGGGCTTGGACGCTCAGGGCAAGGAACGCGTGCTCGACGCGGTGGCGTTCCTTGTGCGGCTGTACGCCGCGAGCGGCCGACGGGACCTTTTCGAGCGTTCAGCCGCCGAACTCCGGTCGAGAACCCAGCGATACCATCCCGCGTCCGCTACCGAACTCGCGGATGTCGACGCCTACGTGGACCGCTTGACGCAGTACCTCGATGAGGCTCAGCCTGACTGACAGTGAGGCTGGGTTTCCCCCCTACCGCACTTCGTCGGGTGGAGTCGTATTGCGATGAACCGGCGTCATAGCCCGCTTGGTCCGCCGTTGGAGAGATATCGGCGAGGAGAGGCGGCGGGCAATGAATCAGATTCGTTGGTGGCGGCGGGTCAGCGGGCCAGGGCCGGGGTCCAGATGTCGCCGCCGTCGGCCCAGGTCCAAAGCCATTCCCGCAGCGAGGCGGTGGTGTGTTTGATCCCCTGTTCGATCATGGTGCCTTGGCCTTCGCACGCGTTGGCGTCGAAGAGGATGACCGGGTGGTGTGGTTCAGTCAGCGCGGTGTACCAGTACATCGAGCAGCCACCTGGGGTGAGTTCGAGCCAGGATGCGGGCAGGCCGGCCTTGCGATCGCGCCGGTAGAGCTGTACCACCGATGGCCATACGACGCCGCGTGGATCGCGGTTGCCGTACCGCAGGCAGCCGAGGCCCCGGGCGCCGGGGCCGAAGCCTCCGTCGCCGACCTCGGTGTAAGCGCGCCGGAGGATGGCGGGGAGTTGGTGTCCGATCCGGGATTCGACGTACGCGACTTCGGCCGAGGAGGCCGGTGGGAACATGGGTCCGCGCGGGGCGTCCCGGTGGTACTCGGTCGCCTCCTCAGCGCCGGCCGGGAAGTAGATCGTCCCCTCGCTGTCGATCGCATAGCTGTTTCGCCAGGCGAGCTCGACTCGATCCTTCCCGAAGCGGCTTTCAACCCATTCGCTCGGGACGGTCGCCTCGTCGAACCGGCGGGCAGGGTCGTAGGCGCGCGCCCGGAGCTTTTCGATCAACAGATCGTCGTCAAGAACACCGTTGATGCTGGCCATGCGTCATGTACCCGTCTGTTCGGCGGCGGAGCGGGAGGGACGCGAGAGCTCGATGCGCCGCCGCATCACATCGATCTGCTTGATCTGCACGGTCACCGTTTCGCCCACTGCTGGCGGTTCGACGCCGAGCTCGGCACTGGGAAGCAGGCCCTCGAACCCGCCAGCCGTGTCCTCGATACGGACGAATACGCCGATCGGCGCAATCTTGGTGACGGGACCGGTGACGACCCGGCCGATGCTTTCCAGCAGGTCGCGGAGCGGGTCGTCTTCAAGGGCTTTGAGGGAGAGCGAGACGCGGCGGCGTGTGAGATCGGCGTCGAGGATCTCGGCGGTGATCTCTTGGCCGACAGCGACGACGTCGCTCGGATGGCCGATCGGCCGCCACGACAGCTCGGGGATGTTGATCATCGCGGTGAAGCCGCCGATGTCGACGAACGTGACGCCGAAGCTGGCGATCTCGATGACGGTCCCTGTGATGATCTGGCCGCGGCGCAGAGTCCGCAGGAGGTCCAGTTCCGGGTCGTGATCCGGCTGCTCGGTCATCAGGGGCGCCTGTTCGGGTCATCGGCGTGGCCGGGCGTTGTCGTGTCGTTCAGCAGGTCGAGGGCCTCGGTGTAGGAGCGGCGGCGCTCGGCGATGAGCTGCTCGACTTGCTCGTCGGTGACGTCGGACAGCTTGCGGAGATCGTCGAGGACGAGGTCCCGTTGGGGATGGTCGCTTTCGGTGACGTATCGCAGGGTGGGTTCGACGCCGGCCGCATACAGGAGTTGGTGGGGCATGATGCCCCAGGTGTCGAAGCTCCGGTTGATGGCTTCCCACAGGAGCCAGACATCGTGGACCTGGCGGTGTTCAGCGACCAGGAGGGCCGCGATCTCGATGCCGTGGCGAAAGCCCCAGGAATGCCCGTGCGACTGCGTCTCCTGAGCGAGCAGGTAGCGGGCGAAGCCGAGGTCGACGAGGCCTGGCCGGCGGATCAGGTCTTCGAGGACCTGCTGCCGGTCCTCCCCGGTCCCATCGGAAGGCAGGCCGCGTTCGTCGGTGCCGCCGTCGAACGCGAGGAGCGGCCAGAGGTCAGGGTCTTGGAGCAGCCACTCGGCTCGCAGGGCGGGTGTCAATTTCCGAAGTCCTCTGCAATCGGGTTCAGGCTCAGCTCAGCGTTTGAGGGCACGGTACTTCTTGAGAAGAGCGGTGATCTTCTCGGGGTCCGCGGCGCCGTTCAGTTCGGCAAGCAGGTCGTCTGGGCACAGATCGTAGAGCTCTCCCCACCATCGGCGTGCCTTGGTGTTCCAGATCCTGTAGCCGCCCGGCACTCCTCTGGCAACGTAACGTTTTCTACTCACTGACGGCCTCCACACTGGCCAGGGCGGCGATCTTGACGAGCCTACCGACGTAGGCTGCTGCCGTTCCTCGGAGGCCGAAGGAAGGATCGTGCCATGACCGAGACCGAGCGAGTGCTGGCGAGAGCACTTATGGAGATCATCATTTCGATCGATCTCAGCGACGATGAGGATATTGACTCTGACGTCGCGGCGGCGCTCCTGGAGCCCATTGCTGCGCTGCTCCAAGCAGCTCACGCTGGAGATCGGAGCAGGATCGTGGCGCTCTTCACGGAGCTCGCTCAGGCCGAGTCGGCTACCGATAGGAGGATGACCGCCCTCGACTTGCCCGGGGCACTTGGGCTTATCGGTTAAGCGGGAGTGCTCAGCGAGCGGTGGGATCCGAGGACGCTGACAGTAGGCGGGGGCCGCTGGTTGGGGCGCGCCTCAGCACGGTCCGACTCGTGAACAGAATCCCGGCTGCATGGCTGCTCCACCCAGGCGGCGTGGTCGGGCCGCGTCGTGCGTTGGTGTTGTCCCGCCGATTCGTGGCCGGGCATGCGGGTTCATGACGGGCGACACGAACCATTTGCACGTGCTTCCGTTACGCCCATTGGGCAAGGTCTGCCGCGTCCGAGTCCCCTGATCGTCGTCGCTCACGATGCCAGATCCCAGCGGGGGAGTAGGCGCGTGAGTGATTGCGCTAATTGGACCCGCCGTCCGAGCCCTCGTGGTGGCCGGAAGCGTGATGGAACTGGTTGTACCAGGTCCAGAACTCGTTGTAATAGGGGCCGCCGGGGCGGTGAGACTGGCGGTTCCAGACATCCATATCCTCGGACTGGACGAGAGAGTGGACCCAGAAGGCTAGGCCGACGGCGATGTAGGAGTGCCAGAACGGGGCCGAGCGGCGGACGTACACAGCGCTATCTGCGATATGGGCCGAAGTGCCGGTGGGAATGAAGCCCGTGTAGGTGCGGCTGCCGAGCGGGACGAAGGCCCGCGAAGCGCCGAACGCGATCTCGACCCGGCTGGAGCAGATGGCGGGGCCGTAGAAGGTGGCGTAGGCGCGCATCCGTATCGGGTAGCGGAGGTGGTGGAACGCGACCCGGACGCTGAGGATATGTGGGCGGTCGGGGTCGGGGCCGGCTTGCCAGAAGTCCGGGTCGGTACCGAGGTTCAGAGCCGAGAACGTGCGGCCATGGGAGTTCCGTCCGTGGTCGCGGTCGTAGCAGGCCATCGGTTCGACGGCGAGATGGCAGCCGATCGGGACGCGTTCCCGGCTCAGCTGGACGAGGTCCGACTCGAACTCTGGAGGCTCCCATGTGGGTGGTGAGCCTGTGGGTGACAGCCACACGTGGATCGTCTGGTTCCGCTCCAGGACGGGCGGGGCATCCAGTGGTCGGAGCCCCTCGCCGCTGAGGAGCTGGGCGGCGTTGACAGCGTTGCCGGAGGGATTCCAGAGGAGCTGGTGGAAAGGGCAGCGCAAAAGGTCATCGATAACGAGACCGTCGTCGAGGTCGGCACCCAGATGGGAACAGAACCGGTCGAGGGCCACAACCCGTCCCGAGGCACCCCGATACAGCACCAGGTCACGGTCGCAGACATGGACCGCCCGGATCGTGCCCTCCGGCAGGTCGGCTGAGCGCAGCACTGGGTACCAGGTCTCGGGGTGACCGAGCACGTCCCAGCCCCGCCGGTCAGCGGGAACGGCCGACGGCTCGAGTGCCTTTCCCGCCTGGAACATGCCGCGAAACACGCGGATGGCCAGGGCAGCCTTCCTCAAGTGACGGTACCTCTGCTGGTCTGGGCGAGCCGGTCCTGGAGGTCGGCGTGCCGGAATTGGTATACGGGTCCTATCTGGCGGACGAGACCGAGTCGGTGGGCGTCCTCCAGGAACGGCATGAGGCGAAGCGGAAGGCGTCCGCGGAGCGCGTACGTCAGGACTGTCATCCGGTAGGTGGTGCTCGCCTGAAGCTGAAACCGCGCGTAAAGGATCTTCGGTGCGATCCGGGATCCGGTTTCGGTGGTGGTACCGAACTTGAGGCATCCACTAAACCCAAGGAACAGGCCGAGAACGAGGGCGCTGAGAGACGTCGCCACAATTTGAGTGCCCGTGTCCCAGTCGGTGCGGTCGGCTACGAGCGCGCCGATGATGCCGAGTACCGGAGCCACCGCGAGGACGACGGTGAAGATGCGGACGGTGGACAAGATCGTGTCCCGGCGCAGCGTGACGGGCGGGGTTTCCGGATCGTCGCTGGGAAGTGAAACCCGGACCCAGTCGACCACGCCGCCGGCGATGCCCATGGCGATTCCCAGCAGCATCCCCGACAGCAGCCCGGTGCCCCATCCCGTGAACGGCACGAGGAACAAGGCGAGCAGCAGTCCGCTGGGCGGACCGAGAGCCAGACCGATCGCCATTTGCCGCAGGAGCGGCTTGAATCGGCCGCGCAAGCGCAAGCTGGCGTAGGCGGGAGGTTTGCCCGGCAGGGTCGTCAGTCCGACGGTCAGTCCGTGCGCGAGCCCAAATACGGCGCCGGCGATAAGACCAGTGGCGAGCGCCGACAGCCAGTGGCTCGTACCACTGAACGTGAGGGTCAAGGTGAAGACGAATCCACCGACCAGACCGCCGAGCAACGCTACGGCGAGCGCACTGCCGAGAGCGACCAACCGCTGGACGGACCGCTCCTGGAGATGCCACCACGTTAGATCGCGGCGGCCGTCGAGCTGCTGAGCGAGCTCACCCAGCCAACGGTTGGCATCGTCGGCCTGCCACCGATGTCGGGGCCGGACCGGGTTGACGGGATCGGGCTCGTTGGCCGCGATCAGCGATTCGACAAGATGGTCGAGCAGATGGTCGGTGATCTCCTCGGCGGTGGAGAATGCGAGCAGCTCGTCAGGTGATCGGCCGGTCTCTATGTAGACCTTGCGCAATAGCCACAGCCACAGCGGCGTGGTCAGGACCTGGGCTGCGGCCCCCGTGGGGCGGCTGGTGGCGTCGTCCAGGAAAGCATCCCATGAGGGATGTCCCGGGTAATCGGCCAGACAGCGGTCTAGAAAAGCACGAGACTCCGCGGGATCGACGGGACGGGGCGTGATGACGCTCGCCCGTGCCGCAGGTACGGCCGCCTCAGCATATTCAACCGTCCGGCAGGTCAAAATATATGGATCACCCTGATTGAGCCCGTTATTGAGGGCGCGCAGCGCCTCACGACGCCGGTCAAGCGGCAGGTCGTCCAAACCGTCGAGGATCGGCAGGATTGCCTGCCCCGTAACGAGGTCGCGTGGCATGTGCGGGCCGAACTCCTGCGCGCTAAGCGCCGGATAACCCTCCGTCAGGCGCGACGTGAGCCAATCGGCGAACCGGTCGCGGCTGGGCACCCAGTCGGAGACCGGCAGCAGAACCGGGATGGGGGCGCCGTCCCGTGCGTCATCCAGCAACGATCGGAGCAGGAGGACGGCGAGTGTTGTCTTCCCACTGCCGCCTTCTCCGAGGATCACCAGCCGCCGCACCGGTAGCGCTCCAAAAGCCGCGGCGAGGGCGTCGACGTCGTCGGCACGGCCGCTGATCCCCTCGACTCCCGGCACAGAAACAGGGTCGAAGTGGACGGCTAGCCGGGCGGGATGGTCAAGCTGCCGAACGATGATCTCATCGCGCCACTGGCTCAGGACCTGCCCCAGCAGGACCCGCCGCGCGTCATCTCCTTGCGTCATCATCGGCCCTCCCTTGAGCGCCTTGAGGAGCTGCCGGAGTGAGGCGAGGAGCAGTACCCATAGGCTGATCATGACCGAGATGACCTGCGACTGGTCCGAGGCCTCGCCCGAGCCCTCCCTGCCGAAGACAAGTCCGATCCAGACCGCCAGGCCGAGGAGGACGACGGCTCCGGCGCCCACCCAGAGCGCGTTCCGCCGTTTCCTCACCAGGCCTCCGCTTCGACCTGATCATTATGCCGAGTCCACTTTGGGGCCTTCCTCCCATGGCCGAAGGTGGTCTACGCGCCTCCCTCAGGAAACCCGACCCCGGACCCTGCGACAAGGCTCCGGGAGAAAGAGATTGGGCACCGGTCTGGAGCATCGCCCTCTCCGCCAATCCAGACGCGGTGGTAGGCAGGTGCCGCGCGGGGAGCGCGATGATGCCGGCCAGTTCGAGGCTTGAGATCCCGATGGCCCACAAGGGTGGATCGGATGCGACCCAGAGCGCGATCACGGCGACCGCAGCGGGTGCGGGGAAGACTGCCAGTTCTACGAGTGCTTGGCCGATCTTGAACTTGGGTCGATCGGCGACGCGTCGGTAGAAGGTCTCCCAGGCCGAGAGGTTGGCTGCTCCTGGGAGCTTCTTCGGTGTGTGGGATGAATCCTGTTCGGATGTAGTCGCCGATGTCGGTGATTTCTCGGTCGTTGGCGAGGTAGGTCCAGCCGAGGAGGAGGCCGGCCAGCGGTAGTGCGAGCAGGGGGAGGGGCCCGGTTAAGAGGATTCGGCGCCCGCGGGAGTGAGGGCCGACTACCTCAGGCCGCGCCCCGGCACGGGTCGACTCGGGAACGTACACGGCAAATGCCTGCACCCGCCACGGCTCCACAGCCCTGGCGGGTCCTGATCCTCACCGGCAGGTTCGACGGCCCGGATGGCCGCCCCGATGCACTCGGTTGAGTCCTCCTGCTGACCGCAATCCTGTTGGTGGACGCATCCTCACCGTGTCTGCCGATTGCGCCAGTCGCTGTGGGGCTCAAGGGTTTGACTTCCGCCCGCCCAGGTCGTGCCGCACACGTGGCAGATGACGTGCCACTCGTCGCCGGCGGCGCGCTCGAAGTCCAGGCGTCCGTTCAGCCCGGATCCCGGACACAACTCCAGCGCGGCGGCCAGGCCGCGAAGCCGCGGCGACTCCGACCACGTCACCCCAGCCTCGGCCGCCGCCATCGCAACGGCCGCGCCATGGACGCAGAGACGGGCCTCGGAGTCCGGGATCTCCGGGGGATCGAACAGCGAGAACGGTTCGTTGAAACACTCCTCGCATTCGTAGGACAACTTGCCATCGGTGATACCGACCCAGACCTTGTACGTGGATCCGCCGCTGGGCTCCTCGACTTCCCCCAGGACGCTGCCACCCATGGCCTTGTAGCTGACCTGAATGCCCTGCTCGTACCAGCGGATGCCTTCGTAGGCGCGGCTTGTCTGGGCGATGTGCAGGACGGCGGCGGGTGTGATCTCTGCGGACAAAGGACTCCTCCGAGCGGGGGTAGCGGAACGTCTCGATGTTGCCATTCCCGTCCGACAATCTGCCGCTATCGCGGGCGGATCGGCTACCTGGGTTAGGAACAAGACGGCTCGCCTGTGACCTTCAGGTACAAGCGGGCTGGCTACGAGGTTGTCGTGTGCGACGCTAGCGCTGCCCTCTGGCCTGCTCCACTCGGGCCAGGAGATTGCGGACGCTCTCCGTGAAGGGGTCGTTGGGTCCGAGGACGGACTCAGCGTCGGGCAGGAGGTCACCAAGGATCGCGAAGGCCTTGTCGAGGTCTGCGAGGGATGCATGCAACCTGCCCATCGCGAACAAGATCCTCAAGGTCTCCACTCCACGATCACCGAATGCGCGCAGGCTACGTCCGAGGAGTCCGCTCAGGACCTGCAGGGCTCCGTCCAAGTTGCGAGCCCGGGAGTGTTGAGCTAAGGGCTCTGTCCCGTAATCGGTGGTAGCTCTGTGTGATGGTGTTCATGGGAGCAGGATGCGGTGGCGGAGGAGGTCGAAGCCGGCGCGGCCGTGCATTTGTCGCATAATCCGCTTGGTGCGGGTGTTCACTCCCTCGGTTCGGCCGTTGTGCCAGGGCAGCGTGAGGGCGGCGTCGACCGCGGAGCGGTCGAGGTCGATGCCTTTGAGCATGCCGTGCAGGTGGGGCAGGTCGGCGGGGCGGGCGTCTGCGATCCAGGTGGTGAGGCGTTCGTCGTTGCCTGGGGCGGGGGTGAGGAGCTGGCCGAAGACGCCGATGAGGCGGGTGAGCTCGGCCAGCTCGGGGCAGGCTGCGGTCAGTTCCTTCAGGAGGGAGGCGTCCTTGTCACGCAAATGCTCGGGACGGGTTGGAAGGAGCCGGGCGACATGGCGTGGGGTGGTGACGGGCCGATCGCCTTCGGCTCGGCCCTGGTTGAGGTAGCGGTAGAGGAGGTTGAGGCTGCCGGTGTAACCGAGTTCGGTGATCTCCTTCAGGAGTTGGGTGACCGGGACGGCGGGGTCTTGCGCGCGGCGGGTGCGCAGGTGGTCGCGGTAGGGGTCGACGAGGGTGGGCCGGTAGCGCGGAGCGATCCGCAGTGTTTCGGGTTCGCCGCGGCGGGAGTAGCGTTTGACGGTGCCCAGGGACATGTTCAGCCGGCGGGCGCATTCCAGCAGGCCGACGCCCTTGCCCAACAGGTCGTGGACCTGCTGCCAGCGCTCCCGGGTGGTCTGCTCGCGGACTCCTCCCGGCCGGGGCGGATTGATCGTGGCCCAGCAGGCGGTGTGGGAGCGGACCTCGGCCAAGGTCTTGTCGCAGAGGTTCCGCCACAGCTGCCACCGGTCGCTGACCTGCACCGCGTCCGGGAGCGCCCGGCGGATCGCCTCGGCATAGACCAGGGAGCCGTCGCGGCAAACGACCTCCACCCCGGGATGCGTGCGGAGCCACTCCTCCAGCACCGTCGCGCCGCGGCCCGGCAGCACGTCCACCGGCTCGCTGGTCTCGGCGTTGATCAGGATGGTGGCGTAGCGGTGCCGGCGCTTCAACGCGAAGTCATCAACCCCCAGCACCCTCGGCACCCGCAGCGGCGGGAGCGGCAGCCGTGTCAGCAGCCGCAGCGCACTGGATCGCGACAGTCCGATCGCCAGCGCCGCCGACAAGCGGGCGCTGGCCCTACCCGCCAGCTCATGCACCACGGCACCGAGCTGGTCGGCCAGGCGGCTGGTCCGCCGTTGATACCGCTCCAGCAGGCCCGGCACCTGCTCCCGGAACGTCCGTCGTGAGCAGCTCCACTGCCCGCACCGCAGCCTCCGCACTCGGACACCCACGACCACCCGGCGGCCGTCCACCGGCACATCCGTGACCGTCCGCGCGCACCAGCCATGCATCTGACTCGTCAGCGCCCCGCACGCGGGACAGGGCACCGGATCGTCACGAGTCCGCGCTGCCACCCGGATCCGCTTGCCCTCATCCACCACGTCCTCGATGACCAGCGCGGACAACCCCGAGAACACCGCGCTCACCAACGCGTCGACCTCCAGCACCCTCCAGGCTGACATGAGATCACGCAGAGCTACCACCGATTGCGGGACAGAGTCGATTGCGGGACAGAGCCCTTCGGCGAACACTCCCATCGGGAGGCGGGGCGATGGACCGTCTCGCCGGCATCGCAGGAGTGGCCGGCGAGTTCCTATTCATGGTCGACTCCATGAAGCAGTTCCATGACTGCTGGTCGGGTGGAGTGTGCCCGAGTATCCTGGGAGGATCATCGGGCGTGATCGACGCTAATGGATTCGACACGGGAGCAGGCGAATATATGGTCTCCTGATGTGCAACGGTCAGCGGTCGTTCCGTCGGCCGCTGACCGTCTTCTCCGCTTCGATAGGAATGGTTCGATCCTTGATAAACTCAGACAATTTTGCCGATTTTCTCAAGACGGCCATTCCGGGGGTCTCGGCCTTCCTGGATGCTTACGAGGAGGACGTGGAAATGGCGCTTTCCTCGAATCCTTATGGCGTCATGTCCGAAGTCTTCTGGTGGAAGATTTTCGAGCCCGCCCTGAAGCTGGGCGACGGCGAAATGATCTCCAGATGTTTCGCCGTGACCGAAGCCTTGCTCTCGGAGGGAACTGAGTTCATGCGCGAATGCGCGATCATTCGAGTCATCCCTTATCTCGCTGGATTCGAGGCCACCCAACACCTCGCCGGCCCTGCGACGCTTTCGGTCCTCTCCTCATAACGGCAGAAGCGACGAGCGAGACGGTTTTCATTGACTGGATCACCGACGGGCTCGGCCAGCTGCTGGAGTGTCTCCGATCGGTCGGACGGCAAGCGGATCGACGCGCTCAAGAACGTCCGCATCCAGCTGTTCAGCGACGCCGAATGCGGTGTCGAGGGCGGCTTGCTGGTGGGCGGAGTGTGTTCAGTGAACGGGACAGAGCCGTTCACTGAACACACCCATGATCATCTGAGCAAGGGTCTTTACAGGAGTTGCCGGAAGGTGGGGGTGTTCAGCCAGGTGAAGGTGTCGGCGAGCTGGGTGTGGAGGGCGGTGTTGACGTTGAGGGTTCCGGGCCAGGAGGTCAGGCCGCGGCCGTGGAGTGCGACGTAGGCGGCGGACAGGCCGTGCCGCAGGTTGAGGACGGTGATCCGTTCGCGGGGTTCGGGGTCCTCGCTGGTGAGCCAGTCGCGGTGCAGGGCGGTCATGGATGTGCGGGTCAGCTCGGGTTGGGTGACGTCGAGGCGGAGTTCCGTGCATACGTCGACGAGGCGGCGGGAGGTTCCGGTGAGGACGTCGCCGACGTCGTAGCGGGAGTCGATGACCAGGGGGCTGTTGGTGGTGTCGCGGCGGGCGTGCCAGCGGTTGCGCAGGGTCTCGATGTGGGGGAGTCGTTGGGTGCTGGCGTTGCGGAGGATCGCGAGGTCGCTGGACACCTGGTGGCCGATGATGATGTCGGCGTGCGCGGTGATGGTGGCGATCTCGGCTTCGGCGGAGTCGATGAGGTCTTGGGTTTCGCCGCTGTCCTGGACGTAGACGCTGGTGTATCCGAACTCGACGGGTGCCGGGCCGGCTGGGGGGAGGTCCAGCCAGGTGACCGACCAGCAGAACGGGACGTTGCCGTTCTTGATCCGGTAGTTCTTCGTCCATTCCACGTCGAGGGAGGCCACCCGGAGGCGTCCGTCGCGTGGGGGCGGGACGTGGCCAGGGCCGCCGAGATTGCTGTTCACGATCATTGATGTCCTCCTCTTGGCGGGTGTCGGCCCGAGCTCATCACGGGACCGGCCGGGCCGCGGGGATTTCGTCGGCCCGGCCGGGATCCGCCTTCAGGAAGGAAGGTGGGACTGTGGCGGCGTGGTGAACGTCGAGCCGAACGTCTGGGTGGGGAAGCAGTCGCTGAGGTTGGTGTTCATGGCGTGCCCGATGTGGAGAGGGCCGTTCCACCGGTACCGGCCGAGCCGGTGTAGGGCCGTCAGCCCGGCGACCAGGGCACTTTCAGTCGCGGACGCGCCGAACCATTCGCTGATCTGACGTCGTGTTCTGGTGCGCCGGCCGTCGTCGCCGTCCAGGGCGAGGCCGGGCAGGTTCGGGCCGCGGGCCTCCGCCAGGAGCTCGTCGAAGGTGTCTTGCGGTTCGAAGGCCCGCTGCACGCTTACCGGTGGGATCCCGGCGGCTGCGGCGGCGTCGATGAGGGCGGTGCCGGGCGGGGTGGCTTCGGCCAGTTCGGCCATGCTGGGGCCGTTCTCGCCGGTGTCCCAGGCGTGGGCGAGGGCGCGGGTGCCCCGGCTGGCTCCGCTGGTGGGGGCGAGGGTCACGATGGCGTGGAGGGCGTCGCCGAGCTGGTGGGCGGCCACGATCCGGGCGAGGCGCCGGGCGCGGGAGGCGTCGAGTTCGAACAGTTCTAGCAGGGCGGGGAGCTCGGCGTCGGCGACGGCCGTCACGGCGCGGAACCCGAAATGCGGGCCGTTGGAGGCGTCCACCGGCTTGGTTCGGTGCAGGGGAAGGTAGACGACGGAGTAAGCGACGGGGACGGCGTGCTGGCCGTCGTCGACGAACTGGGCGGCGAAACACGCGGCGAGCTGCGGCTCCTTGCGCCATAGCTGGCCGGTGCCGTACGGGTCTTCGGGCCAGGAGAGGTTGGAGTGGACGGCCATCAGGCGGCCGCCCGGTCGCGGGTGAGGATGCTGGTGCCGAGGTATTTGGCGAAGTGGTTCTCCTTGTAGGGGTAGCGCTTCCACAGTTCGGTGATCGGTTCGTCGCGGACGTTGCCGAGGGGGAGCCACAGGTCGGGCTGGTCGTAGACGGGCCAGGCGTTGGCGTTGCCGTTCGGCTCGATCACGATCATGTGGCCTTCGGTGTTCTCGGTCCATGGGGTCATGCGGACCGCTGGGCTCCAGTCGTGGGTGGTGCGTAGTTCGGCGAGCCGGTCGAAGTGGCCGGTGGCTTCCTCGACGGTGATGAACTCGTGTTCGGGGAGGTCGAGGGCGTTGCCCTTGCGCAGCGGGAGGATCAGTTTGACCTTGCCCGCGCCCAGGACGTCGGCGATCTGCACGAGGTAGGGCAGGCCGTGCAGCGTGGAACGCAGGACCACGGCGGAGAAAGAGATCGGGATACCGGCTTCTTTGAAGGCGTGGACGCCCGCGAGGACCTTGTCGTAGTCACCGCGGACCCGCCGGAAGATCTCACGAGGCCCGTCGAACCCGATGTTCGCGAACTCGATCTTCCCGGCGAGTTTCAGGGCGACATCCATGCCGCGGGTCGCGTTGGTCGGCAGGCCGATGATGAAGTCGTCGAAGACGTCGACCACGTCCAGCAGGTCGCGACGGAGCAGCGGCTCCCCACCGGACAGGAACACGCGGTGGACTCCGGCGAGGTTCGCGGCCATGACGCCGAGCTGGTCGAGCGACGGGTCCTTCATCTGCATGGTCTCGCTGCAGAACGTGCAGTCGAAATCGCATCGCTTGGTCACCTGGAGGATCACCGACAGCGGCGCCGTCGCCGTGCGGGCGAGGGAGGCGACGTCGGCGGCACCGGACAGGGCGAAATGGTGGCCGTTGGTGAAGGCGAGCGCGCTGCCGTCCAGGAGGCGGGTGGTTCGCGGCGGGACCTCAGGCATTCCGAGCAGGGTCATGCTGAAGCTCCGTTCCGGTTCAGAGGGTTCGGCGATTGCCAACGCCAGTGAACGCGGACGGATCGAGGCCAGGCTAGAGGAGATCAGAGGAGAAGATCATTTATCGGAGGGGGACGCTCGCGATGACGTCCCAGCGGTAGGTGGTGTGTTCGCGGCGCAGCTCCACCAGCTCGACCGAGGTGACGCGCAGGGGGACGGGGTCGAGGTGCTGCAGCGGGCGGAGGAGCGCACGGATTTCGGAGGCCGGTCGTTTCCGGTTGTTGTAGGCGACGCCCAGATGGGGGCGGAACTGGCGGGTGGGTCGTCCGCCGGGGAGCCCGGCGTCGTTGGTGAGGTGCGTCAAGTTCTGGTGGAGTTCGACCAGGGGGCGCCAGGGGGTGATGGTGAAGCGGGCCGCGCCGCGGGAGGCGGTGAGGGGGTGGGCGGTGATGGTGAACGCGTCGGGGAGGGCTCCGATCGCGGTGGCGGCGAGGCGTTCGACGGTTTCCCGTTGCACCGTGGTGGTTTCGCTGATCTTCGGGAGGGTGATGTGGAGGCCGTCTTCGGGGACGTCGTCGAGGCCCAGCGGGGCCAGCGCTTCCTGGCATCGCCTGGCCAGTTTCACCAGTTCCGGTGCGGTGGGGAAGGTCAGCATCCAGTAGTAGGCGCGGTAGTCGGCGTGCCAGCGGTCGCGGTCCCAGTGGTCTTTCATCCAGTCGAGCTGCTCGAACGCTCGACGGTCATGCTCGATGATCGTCTGAGGGGCGTCGAGGTCGGTGGGCGGGGTGACGGGGAAAGCCCGCTCGTCTGCGGTGAGAGGCGTCGTCATCAGGTTGGTCCTAGGCGTTCTCGGTCAGGGTGGCCGCGCGTGGTCCCGAACCCCATTGGTCGAGTGAGTCGCGGAACGCGGTGGTAGCGGGGTCGGTCTCCCACCGGTCGGCTTGGCGGGCGAGCTCTTGGGCACGTTGTCCTACCGAGCGGATCGGTGCTTGCGCTGTGACGTCCAGGGCTTCGCGGCCCAACGCCATCGCGCGTTCGACCTCCGGGGCCTGCTGGGTGAGGAGGGCGGTGGCGACGTCGAGACGGACCAGGGCTTTGCTCCAACGCGAATCGGAGCCTTCGACCAGCTCGTCCACCTGGTCAGCGTAGCGGAGCACCTGGTCGGGCCTGCCGAGGGACAGGTAGGCGGTCACCGCGTTCGCCGTCGTGCGCGCCGGACTGTACGGGGCGAACGCGATGCACGACGACATGCCGCCGGGCAGGTGTTCGGAGCTGTCGGACAGCGCCAACGCCGTGCCGATCATCCGTTCGGAGTCGGTGCGGTCGCCGGTCCTGGCGAGGGCGCGGGCACGGCCGTTGATCAGGAGCCTGATCGCGTGAGGGCTTCGCGGGGCCAGCGCCACTCCGGCGGCGGCAGCTGCGTCGGCCTCGGCATAACGCTCCTGGTAGTACAGCCCGAACGAACGCGTCCCCAGGATCCACATCTGAAGCTCGGCGTCGTCGGCTTCGCGGGCGAGCATCGCCGCTTCCGTCGCGTAAGCGTCGGCGAGCACGGGCCGTCCCATGTTGACGGCCATGTAGGACAGCAGCCCGGAGACCTGCCCGGCCAGCACGAACAGCTCCCGCCGCTGGGCAAGAGACTGCCGGCCTTCCAGGAGCACGTGGAGCGTGGCGCGGAGACCGCGCATGTCGCCGACGAGCGGCCATGGGCCCTGCCCCTCGTAGGCGGCGATGACGTGGTCGATGGAGCTGCGGGCGATCTGAAGAACGGCTTGGTCGACGTTGGAGGAGACCAGGGATCGGGGCCTGCGCGAGGATCCCTGTCGGATCATCCATCTCGACGACAGGCCGTGGGCCGTCCGCAGGGTTCACACCGGCATCGGCCTGCGCCCAGACGCGCCGGTACAGCTCGGTGTAGACGGCACCGGGTTGGTGTTCGCCGCTCTCGTGGTAGCGGATCTCGCGGATGATCGAGCTCCGTGACGGGAGCTGCTTGCGGGTCGCGGCGTCCGCTGCGAGCTCCAGCCGTCGCGCCAGCTCATTCTGCGTCCAGCACAGCCGAAGCCGCCTGACGTGAATGTCCTCGGCCCAGCCCGGCCGCGACTGCCTGCTCATAGCCCGAACTCACCCCGGCTCCGCCCTACGGCATCTCCTCCGACAGCACCAGTCTCCCCACGAAACGCCGGTTCCGCAGCCTTTCCGCATCGCGGCTCGACGCGCGGGTAGGAGCGCCGTCTCAACAAGGGCCTCGCCTGGTCGACGGCATCGGCCGCTGGAGGAACGCGCCGATTCTGGGTACCCTGAGCCAGCCCGTGACCGAACCTGAATACGCTGAAACCGGACGTGTACTGACAGGGTCTAGTCAAGGGACGCGCGCGCAACTCCCTACTGCAGTTGATTGGCCTTGCGGAGGCCCGGTGAAAATCCAAGAGGTGTCAACTCGCCTCTTTGCCGACGGGGCTCGCGCAACGATCTCCGTTACCCCAGCTCAGAGGCCCCGAATCAGCGATGGGGTCAGCAGCCCCGCCCGACTCGGAGGGCATAGAAACTAGAAGCGCGGCGCCTCGAGGCGGATGTGGCGAGGGGTCAGCAGCTCCGCCCGACTCGGAGGGCATAGAAAAAACTCGTAGTAGGCCATCGCCGTCTTGTTGACGGGGCTCCGTCAGCAGCCCCGCCCGACTCGGAGGGCATAGAACTTGCGTCTGCAGCGCCGACGAGACGAAGCGTCAGCAGCTCCGCCCGACTCGGAGGCATAGAAACGAGACCGAGGAGCATGTCGGCGGTGATGAGCCGTCGGCAGTTCCGCCCGACTCGGAGGGCATAGAAACGCGGGCCTTGAGGATGTCGCGGGGATCGCCCTTGTCGGCACGCCGTCAGCTTGCGGGTGGCCTTGTGGAGCTAGGTCATAGGGGGAGTTGGCGGGTTTGCCTGGCGTGGCGGCTTCTGGGTGGGTAACGTCGAGCCCTGGTTGTTCTCTGGTGCGGGTATTGCAGGGCGAGATTCCGTTTTCGTGATGGCCTCGTCTGGCCGCTGGGGATTACGGGGTGGCGGCGGCTAGGTGGGTTCTGAGGCGTCAGGGGTTGCTTTGGGTGATCTGGTCGTCTTTGCGGTGCCGGGTGGCGACGTCCCCGGACTGCGGTCCGGTGTGCTGGCGGTGAGGGCAGCCGGTGGAGTTCGTTAATCCGTACACGTTCGTGCCGTTGCCGGAGAACGTGGTGCGGGAGCGCCCGGCTGGTCATGCGCGGGCCGTTCCGGGGAACGTGAGCGGCCGGATGACGGTGACGTGGACGCTGCTGACGCCGCTGTTGCTGCCATCGGGGCATGGGCCTGCGGTGGGGCGGGTGGTGGTGCCGGGGTCGGCGGTGAAGGGCGCGTTGCGGTCGCTGCACGAGACGTTGGTGGGTGGCTGTCTGCGGATTCTGGATGATGAGTTCGTGCCGGTCTATCGGCAGCCCGCGGCGGCGAAGGACGAACGCTGGTCGCTGGGTGTGGTTCGGGCGTCGACACGGGACGGGCGTGCGACGGAGATCGAGATGGCGACGCGCACGGTGTGGGTTCCTATCGAGGCGGTGCGCGGCGCGTTGGGGCGCGTCCCGCAGACGGGCGATCGGATCGGGATCGAGGAGTGGGCGATCCAGGCGGGCCTTCTGGGCCGGATGGAGGCAGATGGGGGAGGCGTCCGCGGAAACGGCTCGTGGACGGTTCTGGTCGGGGACGCCGGGGCCAGGCAGAACTCGAAGAAGTTCTTCGTCGCGGCGGGGCTGCTGGAAGGTGACAAGGGAGAGTTGCTTCCGGTGCCTGAGGGGGTCTGGGACGACTACGCGGGACTGTGCGAGGGCACCGACGATATGCGCCGGATTCGGGCCGCCGCGGGCAGGCGGCAGCCGTCTGATGACGTCAAGGGGTGGCGTACCGAGCGGCTGTTCAAAGACGTGATGTGGCAGAGGCGAACCGTCGGCCGGCGGCGGCAGGTCACGGGCAGATTGTGGCCCGGCGATGTGGTCTGGGTGCGGCGTGAGGACGGGGTGGCCGCGCTGTCGATGGCGGCGATCTGGCGGGAGCACGGCGAGTTCCCGATGGGGGACCGGGTTCCGTTCAGTGCCTGCTACGACCCTGACCTCGGCGGGGATGGTGATAGCCCTGACGACGGGAAGGGCCTGTGTCCGTCGTGCCGGTTGTTCGGTTCGGCCGACACCAGGGGATCGGTGCCCGGCGAAGAGGCCGAACAGCACTCGTATGCGGGGCATCTTCGTGTGGGTGACGCCGTAGCGCACAAGGTGACGACTGAACAGATCGATCGTTTGGCGCCGATGGGCGCACCGAGGCCGGGCGCCGGTCAGTTCTACCTGAAGATGAGCGACGTCAGCGCAGCGAGTAACGAGTCCGAGCTTCCGTCGGCCTCCTGGGGCAGTGAACACGACGGCACACCGCCGAGACGGGTCCGTGGCAGGAAGTTCTACTGGCATGGCGATCCCGCGGCGCAGGAACAGCCCCGGCATATCGCCCGGCCCGAGCAGAAGAACGAGGCCATGTCCGGTGCCAGGCACGTCGTCCCGGCAGGGACGACGTTCACTCAGCGGATCGCCTTCGACAACGTGTCGCTGACGGAGCTGTGCTCCCTTCTGATGACGCTCCTCCCCGAAACGGTCTTCCGGAAGGTCGAGAAGCAGCCGGATGCGAAGTACGCGTTGCGGCTCGGCGGTGGCAAGCCCCTCGGGCTGGGGAGCTGCACCGCGGAGGTTTCGGATCTTCATTGGTGGGTCCCAGCCGACCGCTACACGGGTGTCGCTGAGACGAGGGCGTCGGCGGAGCAGTTCGTGGACGAGTTCCTCGGATCGGTGTACCGATCGGTCGGGCGGCAGGCCGCCCAGTACTGGCCCGTCCTCGGCCGTGTTCTGCGCCAGGACGGCGTGGACGCCCAGCTGATCTGGTATCCCCAAGGTGGCCCAGGCAAGAATCTCGACCGGTCGTTCATGTTCTTCAAAGACACGAACGGCCGGTTCCTCAAGAATCCGAAGAAGATCGTGCCGCTCCCGGATCCGGCGGACCCTGCGGACGATCAGACGATCAGATTCGGGGGGTCCTGATGCCCGCCTACGTGGATGTCGGGGTCGTGCGCATCCAGTCCTATATCGCGCGCACCCCCGATTTGAGGCTCCGCCGCGGAGCGTCCTGGCTGCTGAAGAACGAAACGTCACGGACTGCTCTCGCGTCTTGGCTTCCGGACGGGGTGACCATTCATGAGGAAGCCGGAGACGTCGACGGCGTCGTCCACCTCATGGTCCCCGAGCACCACGAAGCAGAGATCGCCACCCGGCTTCTGCTCCATCTGCGCACCCGCCTCCCCGGCGCGGACCTCCAGGCGATGTGGGCGAGCGCCGCCTCCTATCCGGACGCCCGGCCGAAAATGATCGACCGGATCGACGCTTTCCCACCGCTCCCTGATTTCCCGCCCGCCACGACCTGCGAGGCGTGCCGGGTGGACGTCCGGGTGTATGAGCGCCGGTGCGCGGACTGCCAGGCCAGGGAACTGGCCGGAGGTCGCCGCAACACCGGCGACCAGGACGACGACGCGTTGGGCACCGAACGTGATCTGCTGGAGGAGCTGCGGTCCCTGACCGGAGGCCATCTGCGCACGGCGAAGGAGTTCAAGGAGCTCGCTGCTCTGGGCGGCCGGGGAAACCATCTGGCCACGATCGCGTTCGACGGCAACGGTCTCGGCGCTTTCTTCGACGCTCTGGACGCGTCGCAGAAACGTACGATCTCCGCCGCCATCTCGGCGGCGACCTGGAACGCCCTGGTCAACAGCGCTGGGAGCGTCATCGACACGGGTGATCAGATCGTGCCGGTCGTCCCGCACGTCCTGGGCGGTGATGATCTCGTCGTGTCGGTCGTCGCCGACCGTGCGTGGCGGTTCGTCCGTCGTTTCCTGGCCGAGTTCGAGGTGCAGGTGGCGGGTCTGGCCCCTGATGGTGTGGCGGCGCCCACGATGTCGGCGGGCGTCGTCTTCGCCCACCACAAGTTCCCTTACGCTCGCGCCGTCCACATCGCTGAGCAGACGCTCCGGAAAGCGAAACACGACACGAGCGGGGCGCACGCGGCGGTCGCCTGGACGGATGTCACGGAGGACGGCGAAGCGTCCCCCGCATGGCGGCAGGCGATCACCATCGACCGGCTCGACCGTTACCGCGAAGTCCTCACCCAGCTGACGGCCATCCCCAACAGCGGCCGTCAGGAGCTCGCCCGCCACCTCAGCCTGCCCGGGCGGCAGGAAGCGGAGGCGTTGTCGCGGGTGTGGGCTCGCCGTAACGGCCACCCGATCGTGAGGTCCGTTCTGGACGAGCTGAACGTCACCGAGACCAGGAACCTCGTGTCGATCACCCGGTGGTGGCGGGCATGAGGTTCACGCTGCGGTTCCACGTCCCGTTCCGGGTGTCGACCGGTGCGGCCTCCGACGGTCTCGACACGACCTTCGACCCGGTCAACCCGCTGCCGGCCTCCAGCCTCAAAGGCATCATGCGCGCCAACGCCAACACCATCCTCAAACTCGACAAGGCGCTGTGCGACGAGGTTTTCGGTTCCGTTTCCGGCCGTTCGCCCTGGTGGTGGAGCGACGCCACCCTCGCCGAGACGACCGCGGCGACCAGAACCCGGCTGTCCATCGACCCGTCAACCGGCACCGCGAGTGACGGCGCGCTCGTGACCGGCGCGGAGCTGTGGGCCGCCACCGGCTGGTTCGAGCTCCTCGACCGCGACCGGATCGACCCCGAACGACTCGACCTGCACCAGACGGTACTTACCGCGAGCGCCCTGGCCATCACCTCCCTCGGCTCGAACCGCAGACGAGGACTGGGCTGGGTCAGCGTCGACGCGGAGCAACCCTGGACGAAAGATCAGCAGGAGCTGCTGCGCGCCCATCGGAGGCTCGATGCGTGACGTCACCATCACCGCCCACCAGGGTCTGATCCTCGGCGGCCCCGCCGAAGTCGGTTTCGACAAGACCTCACTGGACTACATCCCCGGCAGCGTCCTGCGCGGCGCGCTCGCAGCGGCCTGGATCAAGGAGCACGGTGTGCCCGCGCGCACCAACCCGCACCGGAAGGAGTTCATCGACCTGTTCGAGGGCGAGATCCGCTACGGCCGGCTCCTCCAGGACGGAACGTCCGTGACGCCCCTGACTGCGCAGCGCTGCAAATACCCGCGGACCAGCGACTGCCTCGCCTGGAGCGCCGATGCCGCCGTCGACGAGGAGGCCGTCCGCTGCCCGAACTGCGGCGGTGGAATCGACGCGGGAAAAGGTGAGATCGTCGGCGTTCAGGTGCGTCGCGTTCTGCGCGCCGCGCTCGAGGACGACGGGCGGGCCAAGGACGGCCACCTCTACGCCCGCCGTGAACTGTCGAGCGCCCGCACCTACCGGGGCACGATCACCGGCTCCCATCCCTATCTCGACCAGGAACGGCATCTGTGGTTGGGCGGCCGGACCACCACCTCCGGCCATGTCACCCTACGGACCACGCCCGCCGCCCCCCGCGCCGTCCCAGATTCGCCTCGTCCGGACGGCGCTCTCATCGTCCAGTTGACGGGACCGGCCATCGTCGTCGACGACGTGGGCCGCCCGAGCCTGGACCCGGTCCCGGAGATCCTCCGTCTGCTCGGCCTGCCCGGCAGCGCTCTCAAAACGTCCCGGACGTGGACGCGCCCGCAACGTGTCGGCGGCTGGCACGCCGCCTCCGGACTACCCAAACCGACCGAACTCGCCCTGAACATGGGGTCCGTCACCGTCCTGCACCTGTCGGAGGGCGGCGACACCGAACGACTCGCCCGCGAGGGCATCGGGCTCCGCCGCAGCGAAGGCTTCGGCACCGTCCAGCTCAATCCCGCACCATGGCGGCTCCCCGCGCGGAGTTCGGAGACGCAGCAGCCGGAGCCGACCGCTCTGGACGCGGTGCGCGACCTCGGCCTGCTGGACCGTGAACGGGAGGTCCGCTGGCTCCTGGACCGCGGACGGCAGGCGCTCGTGGCGCGGGAACGCGGACGCCCAGCCGTCATCGCGGATTTCTTCCAGGAACGGGTCGCGATCCACTTCGACGACCCGCAAGCCGAGGCCGTCCGAGAACTGTTCAATTCCGAGCAACTCCCGGCCGCGCTCGCCCTGCTGGAACTGCGGCTCGAACAGGTGGCCAACCCATGATCATCACTCTGATCAAGGCGGTGATCGACGCAGAGGCGGGCTGGTCCATCGGGGCATCTGACGTCGGGGCGGCAGCCGTCGACAAAGAACTCCTCACCGACCCCGCAGGCCGGCCATGGATCCCGGCGACATCGCTCGCCGGATCGCTGCGCGCCCACCTACGAGACAAGGGCCTGGCCGAGAAGCTGATGGGAAGCCCGGCAGGAGCAGCCGATCTGCAACCCTCACGGCTCTGGCTGCTCGGCGCCAACATCCTCGCCGCGCCCGCCACGGCCGTGATCTCCTCGACGGCGATCGACCCCCAACGCAAAGCAGCGCGCGCCAAATCACTCCGACACGCACGGATCGTCGACGAAGCGACCGTCATCGAGCTTTACGGGATGCACGAAGGCCCGCTGACCGAAACCGAACTCCAGGCGCTGGCATCCTGGCGGCCCGCCATCGGCGGCAACCGCACCAAGGGCGCGGGACGAGCACAACTACGGTCTCTCGCCTACCGTGCCATGGACCTCGACCAAGACGACGACCTCCACGCGTGGCTCACCACGACCGGCCCCGGCAGATACACCGCACTCACCAACGTCGACCTCCCCGACGTCGACGACGAGCCGCTGATCGACGTCCGCTTCTACCTCAGCGATGCCCTGCACATCGGGACCGGATCGCAGGAAGCGGGCACGAAAGCGGCGCTCATCAGGAGCCGCGGTACCACCCCGCTCGTTCCCGGCAGCACTTGGAAAGGCCTGTTCCGCTCCCGCGTCGGCTTCATTCTGCGGACCGTGCGCCCGGACGTCGCCGCCTGCACCGAACAGCGTGGTTGCGGTTCCTGCCCGCTCTGTGATCTGTTCGGATCCACCCTCGGGCGAGGCCGCCTCATCTTCACCGACAGCCCCGTTGAAAAAGCCGTGACCGAACAACGCACCCACGTCGCGATCGACCGAGTCACCGGTGGGGCCCGCGACAAACTGCTCTTCACCGACCACGTCATCGTGAGAGGCGAGATGAACTTGCGGATCCTTCCCCTGGGAACCGTCTCCGACTGGGAACGCAACCTTCTGCTCCACGTCGTCCACGACCTCAACGACGGTCTGATCGGCGTCGGTGGGGGAGCCCAGCGTGGGCAGGGCACGATCCGCCTCGTCCCCTCATCGCCGGCCGAACCGGCCGAGCCCGTGGCCGTCCCATGAGCCGCGCCACCCTGATCGGACACGGCCGAAAGAGCTGGCCGGAAGCACGCGAACTCCTCGACGGCCACCGCTGCGCCTGGGCCGACCTGGACGGCTTCACCGTCGGCGCGGCCCCCGAAGACCCGCCGCTCGCCACCGTCCTGTGGGCGTGGAACGACACCAGCCTCCTGCGCCTGCGTATCGACGGACCGGAAGCGGTGATCGGCCAACTCGACCTCACCGGCGACGAAGTCGACGTGACCGTCCGCACCAGCAGGACGTGGCCGGCCGGCGAGGGCCGGGTCTCGGTCGCCGACCAATGGCGGGATCTACCCGTCGTCCTCTACGAAGTCGCGGGACTCATGCCACTCACCTTCGCCCGCCTGGACCAGCCATGATGGCCCAAGCCCGCCGCCAGCTGCGGAACATCATCGGGGGGCTGCTCGTCTCCCTCGGCACCGCCATGTTCGCCGGCGCTGTCTCGCTCCTCGTCGACGCGCTGGCCAAGGACACCTCGCTGCGCTGGTGGTACCTGGCGGGATTCTCGCTCCTCGGTCTGCTGCTGTCCGGCGGGGGAGCCTGGCTGCTGGGCACCCTGCGCTCCGGTGTCGCCCTGTCGGTGCTCGCCACCGACAGCGCAGGAGACCAGGGCCGCTACCAAGACGAAGCGGACGCCTTCGCCCACTACGGCGCGGGACGTTTCGTTTTCCAAACCATGGTTCAAGTCCCTGTCGACCGGCCCGAGGACTTCCCCGAGCTCCGTACGCGCACCGACTCCGCCATCCATACCCTCGGCCGGGCCGAACCTCGGGCACGGAGCATCGGCCTGCTGTTCGTCGGCAGGCAAGAGGTCGCCTTCCACCTCGGCGGGGGCCTGCGCGCGGGCAGCCGCCGCGTCGACCTCTACTACTCCGCGCCCGGCGCCGCCGACTCCCATTTCCTCGCGGTCCGGCTCACCCCCACCCCGCCCGGACAGCCGCGACCCCTCGACCTCAGCATCGCGACCACCGCGGACCCCGTACCCGTCACCCTGACCGACCTGCCCACGAAACTCACCCCGGGCACCCCCATGGCCCTGGCCGTCAACCTCAGCGGACCCACCGGCCAGGCGAGCTTCACCCAGCAGGTCCTGGCCTCCGCACGTCGGGAATCCGTGACCGCCACCGTCATCGCCACGCTCCCGGCCGCCGGCATCGAACCGACCACGAGCGCCTTCGAGTCGACCGTCGCGGCCATCCTCGCCACCGCCGCGGCCATGCCCGCCGCCCCCGGGCTGCTCTATCTGCGAGGCCCCGTCGTCATCTCCGTGGCCGTCGGCCGCTACCTCCACGCGACCGGCTGGACCCCCATGCGCCACAACCGAACGACCTCCGACTACGACCGCTACGTCCCGGGGCCTTGACCGTGCCGTCTCACCTCACCCTCCACCTCGTACCCACCTACCCGTGGAAACCCGACGTCCGCCAGGCCCACGGACTCGCCTGCCGGCTCTTCGAAGGCCCCCGCACCGAACACACCTCGCAGACCAAACAGTTCACCCTCCGCCCGCCCGGCCCCAACCCGGACGACCCCGCCGCGATCGTCTTCCACTTCACCTGGCTGGGCGACGCCTCCCCACCCCTCAACCTCGCCACCCTGCAAACGGTCCGGCTGGGGCACGTCACCTTCCACGTCCGCGACGCCACGCTCACCACCGAGTCCTACGCCGAACTCCTCACCCCCTCCACCGCGACCCAAGCCACCCTCACCTTCCGCTCTCCGACCTACTTCTCCCGCGACGGCCGAGCCGAACTCCTCCCCGACCCCCGCCTCATGCTCAAGGGCTACGCCCGCCGCTGGAACGCCTCCCTCCCCAACGACTCCCCGCTCCACCTCCCTGACGACCTCGTCGACGACCTGGCCAGAGCCGCCTACCTCGCCGACTACGACCTCACCACCCTGCACATGGACTCCGGCTACGGAAAACCCCGTCCCGGTTTCGTCGGCACCGCCACCCTCAACCTCCCCACCAACACCCCACCCCCCACTCGCACCGCCTTCACCACCCTCACCCGCTACGCCACCTACTCCGGCACCGGCGCCCAAACCACCCACGGCTACGGCGCCACCACCACCGAACTCACCCAACCAAGGCACGAGAACCCAACCGTGGCCCGCAGGGCATAGAAACATCGTGACCGCGCCGCTCCAGAAGAACAGGATGACCGCGAAGCCGGCTCCGCCAGACCGCAGAGCATAGAAACTTGATCACCTGTGCTGCGATCACGCATGGTCGCGATCACGAAGCCCAGCCCGCCTCGGAGAAGGCATAGAAACGCGTTGACGGCGGCGTTATCGAACGACAAGGAGGTCACGAAGCCTGGCCCGCCTCTGAGGGCATAGAAACCGCGTACTTCGGTGCGTACGCGTACCAGAGCTAGTCACAAAGCCCGGCCCGCCTCGGAGGGCATAGAAACTTGCGGTAGAGCTCGCCGAAGGCCATTGCGGTCTCGGTGGCGGCGTCACGAAGCCAAGCCCGCCTCTGAAGGTATAGAAACTGTAGTAGTACATCCGGTCGGTCTTGACGAGCTTGGTCGCAAGCCCCAGCCCGCCTCGGAGGGATAGAAACAGACCGGCGTTGCCGGAGGTCTTCGGGCACCCTGTTAGAAGCCTGGCCCGCCTCAGAGGGCATAGGGGAGCTGGAAGTACGCGCCTCGGATGGCGTCTCGCCGGGGGCGTGTGGATGTCCGGGGCGTGCGCCGGAGGGCCGCCGTGGCTTTCCGCGAACACCTCCGCAGCCTCATCGACCCCGACACCGACCAGATCCGCCTCTACCCGCTGACCACGACCGGCCTCGCCCAACGCCTCATATCTACGGAAACCGTACTCTCGAAGAACGCGTCGACTACTGGATAGTCTTATCCGCAACTCGAGCCAGTCAAAACGGTCATCTGGGCTGAAACCTCGCTCTTATATCTAGGTCCGGTCAACCTCTGCGCGCGCAAATCTCATCGCTCCAGCTCAATCCCCATCGGACTCTCGGCGAAGACCCTTGACATGCCCGTAAATTGTCCTGACCTCGACCCCCGCGCAACGATCATCAAAGCACCAGGTCAAACAGACCAGAAACGGCCTGGGGTCACGAAGCCAAGCCTGCCTCGGAGGACATAGAAACACGATCAGGCTGAACGTGATGCCGTTGGACGGGACGATGTCACGGAGTCAAGCCCGCCTCGGAGGGCATAGAAACCCACGATCTGGCCCAGCTCGGAAGGTTCGGCGTGAGCAGTCACGGAGCCAAGCCCGCCTCGGAGGGCATAGAAACCGGCGGTGAAGCCGTGTTCCGCCATGAGGTCCAGCGTCACGAAGCCCAGGCCGCCTCGCAGGGTATAGAAACGCCGGGATGTGCACGCGTGAGCGGCTTTTGGTCGTTTTGTCGCGAGCCAGCCCGCCTTGGGGGCATGGAAACGCGAAGATGGCCGTGATCACGATGATCACGCCGTCGTCATGAAGCCCGGCCCGTCTTGGAAGGCATGGAAACCGTGTTCCGGGGCCCCTTCAGTAGCTAGCCGTTGAAATCGCGAAGCCCCAGCCCGCCTCGGCGGCGTAGGGGAGCTGGAGGGGCGTGCCTCGGAGAGCGTCTCGCCGGAGTCGTGCGGATGTCGGGGAGTGCTGCGCTGGAGGGTGGGGGCGGTCGGCGTCCAGGCTTGTGTTTCGGGGCTGATCTGGGTTGGTCTGTTCGGCGTAGGGTCGGGTGGTATGGGGCGTTATTTGGAAGTTCGGGTGACGGCGGCGAGTTGGGAGCAGGCGGAGCGGATTGCGGAGGTGGTTGTCGGGGGGCGGTTGGCGGCGGGGGCGCAGGTCAGTGGGCCGATTACGTCGGTGTATTGGTGGGAGGGGGAGGTCCGGCGAGGGGAGGAGTTTTTGGTCTTGATGAAGACCACGTCGGGGCGGTTGGAGGAGTTGGTGGAGGTGGTGCGGGGGGTGCATTCGTATGAGGTGCCGGAGATCGTGGCGGTGCCGATCGAGGGTGGGCTTGGGGAGTATTTGGGGTGGATTACTGCAGAGACGGCTGTTTCGCTTGGGGACGGGTAGCGGCGTACTCGGTGCGGAAGGCGCGGACGGCCGGGTCGTGGGATGGGGCGAGTTCGGCGGTGAAGGTGTCGAGCCGGTCCCAGCCGAGGGGGTGCGCCATTCGGGTGGTGGCGTCGAGGGCTGAGCGGGCGCAGGTGAGGGCTTCGGGGACGTCGCCGAGACGGTAGTGGGTGAGGGCCATCTCGGCTTGGACGACGCAGAGTTTCTTGGTTTCGGTGTCGGGGCCGAGGTGTTGGTGGATGTCGTCCATGGCTTTGAGGGCGTCGTCCGGGCGGTGGAGCCGGGAGTAGACGGTCAGGCTCATGGAGGCGAAGCGGCCGGGGTCGAGGAAGAACGTCCAAGGGCGGGTGGTGGGGTCGGCGCCGGTGTAGGTGTCTTCGGCGTCGCGGATGGAGTCGAGCGCGCCGGGCTGGTCGCCGAGGAGGGCGGCTTCCTCGGCGTGGCGGGCCAGGAGCCAGGCTCGGGTGGCGGGGTCGTGGCCGTTGAGGTGGGTGAGGGCGTCGCGGGCGATGCGGACGCTGCGGGCCCGGTCGGTTCCGGTCATGTAGGTGCGGTAGCCCGCCATGCAGGCGGCGATCGCGGGGTCGTCGGCGTGGGTGGCGGCGACCGTGGCGAGGCGGGCGTGGGTGGCGGCTGATGGCCCGTCGCCGTGTTCCCAAGCGAACCAGGAGGCCAGGACGGCGCTTTCGCCGGCCACCGTCGCCAGGCGGAGGCGTTGCGGTTCTGGGGGTCTGGCTTCGAGGAGGGCGCTGACCTCGTTCAGGTGGGTGAGGAGCGCCGGGTAGAGGAGCTTTCCGGGGAGGTGTTCCTCGAGCCGGTGGAAGCCTTTGGTGCGGTCTTCGAGGTGGGTGATGGTCGTGTCGTCGAGGCGGTGGCGGCCGGCGAGGGCACGCAGGAGGCGTTGGGCGGGATCAAGGGCCGCACCGGCGGCTGTGGCGGTGGTGAGCTGGAGGAGGGTGCGGCGGTCCATGCGCTGGTTCAGCCTCCCTACCGTCCAAGCGAGTGCCAGCGGGTCGGTGGCCGGCTCGGGTGCCGGCGGCGCGGCCCGTTCGGGGTGGCGGGCCCAGACGCGTCGGTAGAGCTCGGCGTACAGCGGTCCGGGCTGGTGGTCGCCTGATTCGTGGAAGCGGACTTCCCGGATGATCGAGCTGCGGCTGGGGAGTTTGGTGCGGGTCTTGGGGTCCGCTGCCTGTTCGAGGTGGCGTGCGAGGTCGTTCTGTGTCCAGCATCGGCGGAGACGCCTGGCGCGGATGTCTTCCGCCCATGCGGGCCGGGTGTCATCGTCGCTCATTTTAGGCCTGCTTCGTGGCCGGTACCTGGGGATTCTCCTGGCATCTCCTCCAGTCTCCTCCTGACAATCCCCATTTCGCAGGTGTTCGCTTTCGGTGACCGGATCGGTACGCGTGCGGAAGGTGAGGGACTCGTGGGAGAGGAAACGAGAGCGGAGGGGTTGGAGCGGCAGGTGGAGCGGCTGATCCCGGTCGCGCAGGTCGCGATGCTCAACATGGTCCGGATGATGGCCGCGGCGGGGATTCCCCGTGAGGAGCTGGCTTTTCAGATTCCGGCCGGCTGGCCGACGAACCTGAAGCGGGCGTTCACCGAGGCGCTGCCGCGGTTGAAGGACATTGCGCGGGTTCTGGCGTTGGCCGAGGGCGGTGAGGGCTGGGACGGGCTTCCGGTCGAGCGCAAAGCCGTCCACTTCGCGGCGGCGTTCGTCCGGGTGATGGAGAGCCCGATGGCCGAGGTTCCGCACGCGAGCGGCGTCGAGACGGAGGGGAGCTTGTGAGCTGGGCGTTCTCGGATGGGCGGGGGTTCGGTGACTTGACCGGGTGTTGGGAGGTGGGGCCCGATGGGCGTCCGCCGGGCTGTTGGGGTTCGGCGGTGTTCGTGGGGGAGGGGCGCATGGTGGGGAGCCGTGGTGCGGGGGAGCTGCATCCGGACCTGGTCGATGATCTGGCCGGGTTGTACAAGGCGGCGGCGCGGCTGGTGGAGGAGTGGGAGCTGGCGGAGGACGGCGGGTGGACGTGGCTGGTGGAGGAGGCGCAGGTGTTGGTGCCGTCCGTCCAGGCCGTGATCACGCGGTGGGGTGTGTGCGCGGTGGTGGAGCCGCTGGTGGATGCGTGTGACTTCTTCGTCGGTCGGCTGCTGCGTAGCGGCGAGGTCGGGGCGGGTGACGTGGTCGGCAGGGTGCTGATTCTGGCGGATCGGATCGCCCGGCCTGCGGGTGGGCCCGCGCTGCTGATTCCGCGTTCGCTGGGGAGCCGGGAGCAGTGGCGGGTCACGGTGGCGGTTGCGGAGCATCAGGTTCCGTTGGCGGTGGGGCTGGTGTGGATCGCGGCGCTGGCCGTGCCGACGGTCCGGAACGCCGAGGAGGTGTCGGAGCAGGGGCGTTGGCGTGGGGTGGTCGAGCGGTGGTGGAAGAAGCACGGGTGATCGCGTTCAGGAACGACCGGCCGGGATTCGGGCCCGGCATCACGGAGAAGGACGGGAAGGAAGAGATGGGCATGGCGCGCAGACGGTGGACGACCAGCTCGGCCGAGGAGTGGCGGGCTGAGGGAGGGCCGTTGACGTGGCGGATGACGTTCCCCGGGCAGCGGGATCAGGTGGCGCGGGCCCGTCATCTGGTGGAGTTGCTGTTCGCGGGGACGGGGCGTGAGGAGGACGCCGGGCTCATCGTGACGGAGCTGGCGGCGAACGCCGTCTGCTACACGCGCTCCGGCCAGCCGAAGGGCTGGTTCGGTGTCGACGTCAGCCTGGGTGAGCTGGCCTATCTGGCGGTGACCGACCTCGGCGGGGCGGGGTGGCTCGTCGGCGGTCCGAAGCCGCCTCGCCCGGCCGCTGAGCCTGACGAGTTCGACGTTGAGCTGGGTGGAAGGGGTCTGTTGATCGTTTCGGAGCTCGCGACGGCGATCGGGATCCATGGAAGCCCTGACCTCGGACACACGATCTGGACGGATCTGGATCTGTCCGGTCACGCGGATACCGGGACGTCCGCGCGGCGCCTCGACTCCGTCGGATGACATCAAGCGCAGCGCCCGCTGCGAACCATCCCCAGGCGACCGAGTGGCCCGCTGCTATCGGGCCGGTCGGCAGCCACCTGAAGATCGAAGGGCTCCGATGACCAAGGATGAGCTGGTGGTCTTGCTCGCTGACCGCTATCCGATGTTCCGTGGCGACGTGCGGTCGCAGGTGTTCGCGCTGATCTGCGACGTGACGTTCGTCTACGTGACGGAGCTCGGCGGGGAGGGCGGCTTCGACAACAACCTCGACTGCACGCTGGACGCCCTCGGCGACAACATCACGATGATGATGCGGGCACAGCACGAGGAGACAAGCGCCTCGGCCTGAGCCGAGGGGAAAGGCCGGCGGTGCCCATCGGTGCGGGTGGGCACCGCCTTCTCGACTTCAGACGACCGCCGTCGTAGCCGTCCCGTCAGGGCCTTCGTCTGGTTGTCGGAGATGGACGCTGGAGGAGCGCGTCGATTCTAGGTAGCCTGAGTTGGCTCGTAGTTGAGCCTCAATACGCCGAAACCGGACATCCGCTGACAGGGTCTAGTCAACGGGTGCGCGCGCAAGTCCATTACCGCAGCTCATCGGCCTTGCGGAGGCTCGATGAAGATCTACCAGATGTCAACTGGCCTCTTTACTGGCGGGGCTCGCGCAACGATCTCCGTTGCCGCAGCTCAGGGGCTCCGAAACAGCGACGGGGGTCAGAAGACCCAGCCCGTCTCGGAGGGCATAGAAACGCTGACATTGTTCCGGCTCCTTGCGCGGTCGGGTCAGAAGGCCCAGCCCGTCTCGGAGGGCATAGAAACTCGATCATGAAGCTTTCGAGCTTCGGCCTCTTCTTGTCAGCTAGGCCCAGCCCGTCTCGGAGGGCATAGAAATATGTCGACCGGACTGAGGCTGTCGAGGACGATCGTCAGTAGGCCCGGCCCGACCCGGAGGGCATAGAAACGCTGGCTGGCCGGGGTCATCAGAGCGAGGACGTCCGTCAGCAGGCCCAGCCGCATAGAAACACCGTTCGACGGTCTCTTGCCGTTCCCGGGCGCGCGTCAGCAGGCCCAGCCCGTCTCGGAGGGAATAGAAACGGGCACCATGCTGGCGCTGTCCGAGGGGACGCCCGTCAGCAGGCCCAGCCCGTGTCAGAGGGTATAGAAACTCGATCAGGTAGCCGGGTCGTGCGAACAGGTTGTGAGTCAGCAGGCCCAGCCCGACTCGGAGGGCATAGAAACAGAGGAACGGCTCGCCCGTCCTCAGACCGTTGAAGTCGGCAGGCCCAGCCCATCACGGAGGGCATAGAAACACGAACCGGTTGGGGTCGTCACAGGGAGGGGCGGCGTCAGCAGGCCCGGTCCGTCCCGGAGGCATGGAAACGCCATCCCCGCGCGTAGAGCCTGGGCGCGATCTTGATCGCTAGCAGGCTCTGCCCGATTCTTCTGTGTCCTGCCGAGCAAGCCGTCTTTTGAGTCAGGCGACCGGTAGCGGGTTGGGGAGGTTGGCGGTGGTGGTGATCAGGTGGGTGTGGAGGAATTTGCTGATTTTGGTGTAGGCGGCGAGTTCGTTGGTGCGGTTGGTGAAGCCGTGGCCTTCGTCGGGGTAGACGTCGTAGGTGACGTCGATGCCTCGGGCTCGTAGGCGTTGGACGATCTGGTCGGATTCGGTTTGGGGGACGCGGGGGTCGTGGGCGCCTTGGACGACGTAGAGGGGTGCGTTGATGTTGTCGGCGTAGGTGACGGGGCTGCGTTCGAGGAGTTGTTCGGCGCGGGTTTCGGGGTCGCCGAGGACGGTGGAGACGAACGTTTTCCAGGTGGGTGGGGCGGCTTTGGCGAGGGTGAGGAGGTTGGAGGGGCCGCAGATGGAGACGCCTGCGACCCAGTGGTGGGGGAGGCGGGCCAGGCAGGACAGGGCGGCGAAGCCTCCGTAGGAGCCGCCCATGGCGGCCAGGCGGGTGGTGTCGGCCCAGGGGAGGGTGTTGAGGTAGGTGATGGCGTGGTCGAGGTCGTCGAGGTCGGTGCCGCCCCAGTCGCAGTAGATGAGTTTCTGGTGGGCGGTGCCGTAGCCGGTGGATCCGGCGGGGTTGGGGGCCAGGACGGCGATGCCCTGGTGGGCTAGGTGCTGGTAGAGGCCGGATCGGCCGTAGACGGGGCGTTCCTGGGCTTCGGGTCCGCCGTGGATGCACAGCAGGACGGGGTGGGGGCCGGGGCCGTCGGGGCGGTAGAGGACGGCGTGGACGGTGCGTCCGTTCGCGGCGGGGTAGGCGATCATTTCGGGGGCGATCGGGTCGATGGTCTGCAGCGCGGCGGGCCGGGTGTCGGTGAGGTAGCGGAACGCGCGGTGTTCCAGGTCGATGACGGCGAGTTCTGGGGGGCGGGCCGCTGAGTCGAGGAGGACGACGGCGCGGGTGGCGTCACTCGTCAGGGACAAGACCGCGACCACGCCGGGTGGGACGGCGGGGAGCGGGACGGGGACGCCGTCGCGCTGGGCGTGCAGGACCGAACGTCCGCCTTCGTTGACCGACCAGAGGTGGACGCCCGCCGCGGCGTCGATCACTTCGACGTCCCAGGGTGGGGCGGCCAGGGGCGCGAGGGTTTCGGTGGTCAGGTCGTAGAACGCGGCGGCTGTGAACTCGCTCCAGTGGTCGGTGAGGACGTAGAAGCCGCTGGAGTCCTCGGCCCAGGTGCCGGGGTCGAAGACGCCTTCGCCGAAGGCGGCCGACACGCAGCGGGGGGAGGCGTCGGGGTCGTGGAGGTCGGCGAGGTAGAGGGCGATGTCGGTGTGGGAGCGGAAGCCCGTCGACAGGAGCCAGCGTCCGTCGGGGGAGATGCCGATCGCTTCGAACGCGATGCCCTCGGGTGGGGTGAAACGTCGCAGGGCCGCGGTGGCCAGGTCGTGGACGATGAGGTCCTGTGAGGCGGGGTCGCGGTCGTTGGCGGTGTAGGCCAGGAGGCGGCCGGTCGGGTCGAACGGGGCTCCGGCCAGGACCCGCTGGCAGACGTCGGCGGAGCTGATCTCGGTCAGGTCGCTGCCGTCCAGGCCGACGCGGTAGATGCGGAACTGCTCGTCGCCGGTCTCGTCGGCGGTGAACACCAGCTCCTGGCCCGACGGCGCCCACGCGATCTGCCGGACGGTCCGGTCGTCGAAGCCCGCGACGCGACGCGGCTCCCCACCGGCCACCGGAACCACCCACAGGTCGTACCGGCCGGACGCGTGGCTGGAGTAGGCGACCAGCTCGTTGTCCGGTGAGATTTTGAGGGTCGGCTGGAAACGCTGATGAGGAACGAACTCCAGGTACTCGGGCATTGCTCTTCCTCTCGGGTTCAGTCGATCCAGCCGCGGCGCACCGCTGCGGCTCCGGCGGCGAAACGGGTGTCGACACCCAGCTCGTCGCGTATGGCGGTCCAGTGGCGGCGCATGGTGTTCACGCTGATGTCCATTTGCCGGGCGATCGCCTCGTCCGACAGGCCTTGGGTGAGGAGGCGGAGCACCCTGGCCTGCGCCGGGTTGAGGCGGTCGGCGGCCGCGGTGTCGCCGAACGGGATCGCGCGCTCCCACAGCAGCTCGAAGTACTCGCGGAGCGCCGCGACGATGACGGGGGAGCGGACGAGAAGCGCGCCGCCCATCCCCGTCGGGGTGAGGGGCAGCAGCGCGACGGCCTCGTCGGCGAGCTTCATCTTCATGCCGACCCTCGGAAGCAGGCGGGCCTGCTCGCCGGCCGCGACCGCCGCCTCGATCGTCTTGACGCCGATGGGGTGCTCGGCGCAGCGCGTCTCATAGATGGCCCGGCACTGGACCTGGCCGTCGAACACCGGTAGCGGCGGGAAACCGGTCGAGTCATCGAGCGGCGCTTCCAGGACGTAGTTGTCGAGGGTCAGCCAGTCGTGTCTGGCCGCGTTGATGAGCGCGTACGACAGACGGCTGATCTCGTCACGTTCGACGACGACCTGCACGAAACGTTCCGTGCCCGCCGGGGCCGACGACGTGGGGGACTGGTGGAACTCGCTCAGCCGCGTATGCCCGGAGATGAGGCGTTCGTGGTCGCCGGCGAGACGGCGGGTGAGGTCCGTCAGGACGCCTTGGAGCGCGAGCTCCGGTGGGGCGGGCACGAGACGCGGCGGCATCAGCGGGCCGTCGGGCCGCAGGTGCGCCATGCCGCGTGACGTGAGTTCGCTGATCTGGTCGCGGCCGCCGAGCAGGTCGTGGGCGTCCTCTTCCGAGCAGCCGCGTTCGGCGAGCAGCTTCGTGTACGACGTGAAGATCCACTCGGGGACGACCCCGTCGAGGAGCCGCTGCGCGTTGATCTGATCCTGTCCGTCCATCATCACCTCATGACTGAGAGTAATTCTCCGCGTGCTCGTTGCGTTGATCTTTCGTCTGTCCGTGTCGGCATGAGTGGTTGTGCACGATGGTGAGTTCTCATCACGTGAGGGGTAGGCGCGGAACGCCCTCTGGACAGGGGTTTCTGGCGGTCTGGCTGGACGGCGGACGGTCGGTAGTCGCCGTGGAGAGTTTCAAGATCGTTTCGGGTGGCCGCCGGACGGTGTGATCGAGGCGAACGGTCACACCGGAGGAGGGTTCGTGGGAATGCGGATGGCAGGCAGGATGACCAGGTCGTCGCTCGTGATGCTGGGCGTTGTCGGGATCGCGGCGGCGGTGTGGCGGAGCCGCGGCGAAGCGGAGCCGTCCGTGGTGGCCCCGGTGGAGGTCGCCGCGGTGGAGGCGTTGCCGTGCGAGCCGCAGGAGGCTTCGACGTCGCGGCGGCTGGGCGTCGTCAGGCTGCTCGGGCAGTGCTCGGTCGAGGTGGACGGGCGTAGCGCCGGTGGTTGGAGCACCGACACGTGGGCGCTGCTCGGGCTGCTCGCCGAGCACCGGACGTCGCTCCTCACCCGGGAGGCGGCCTGCGCGAAACTCTGGCCCGACGAGGAACGCGCCGAAGACCGGTTCGCCGGCCTGCTCAAAGGGACCCGGGCGAAACTCTGCGAAGTGCTCGGCCTGCCCGGCCGCTACGGGCGCATCGTCATCGAGTTCAAGGGCGGTATCGGATACCGGCTGAACCCCGACTGGTTCACCTGCGACGTCTGGCAGATCCGTGACCTGCTCGCCGTCCAGGGCGCTGGCCGGGGCCGTGCCCTCGGCACCGCGGCCTCGCTGTACACCGGCCGGTACCTGCTCGACGTGCCGCACGGCTGGGCCCGCAAGGAGTCCGACGGGCTGAACCGCGCCATGGTCCAGGCCCACGCCCGGCTCGCCGACCTCGAGCAGACCGCCGCAGGGAAGGCCGGACACCTTGAGCGGGCCACCGCGCTCGACCCCGCCGCCGAGCATCTGCTCCAGGAACGGATGCGGCTCTACGCCCAGCTCGATCAAGGCCAGGCCGTTCACTACTGCTACGACGAGCTCGTCGAGGCGCTTCGGGCTCGCGGCAGAAAGCCGACCTCGAAAACCGAAGAGCTCTACCGGAAGATCTCCGAATCGGTGTGAGAAGGCCTTCTCCTCGGCCGACTTGACGGGCCGACGGAAGGTGATCATTGATAGGTGTGTTCGCGTGTTCGCGCGATCACCATCGGTAGATCGTGGGGGTAGTGGTGGTTGTTCATTACGGCATTCCTGCGCCGTTGATCGGGGAAGAAGGCGAAGTTATCCGGTGGCGCAGGTCATTTCATGGACGGGCTGATCAGATTCTCGAAGCCAAAGCGTTCTCCCGCTATCTGCTCCATGAGACCGGAGTGGCGGAGCACGTCGAATTCACCATCGGGGAATTCATGCGGAACGCGATCAGCCACACGAAGTCAGGGGCCGCTGGGGGATTCCTGCGGGTCTATCTGGCGGTCGGCGCGACGATCTGCGTGGGGGTCCGGGATCTCGGCGGCCATGGCGTTCCTCGCCTTCGGCGGGCGCGGGACGGTGACCGGGGGAGCGGGCAGGGGATCGCCGGGGTCGCCGCCAGGTCGATGAGCGTCGGCTGGAACGGCAGTCCCGAGGCCGGGCACCTGCTGTGGGCGCAGTTCCGCGACTACCGGGACCACCGGAGGGCCTGAACAGGCAAGAGATCGAGAAGGGACCAACCGACTGCTATTCGGCTGGTCCCTTCGCCAGCGTAAGGCCTCCGAGGCGAGGCGGCGGGCGATCGGGGTGGGGCGTGTCGGCCGGGCTACCGATCGGGGGTGATGTCGGGCTACCGCCTTGACCGGTAGGGGCAGGGGGTGGGCTGGCGGCCGACCCTGGCGGGCGTGCAGGGCGCAGATGGTCCGCCCGACTCGTCATCAACGAAGATCCACGTGCATGATTCGCGCGCCCCGTCATTTTGTCGGACTGCACTCCGATCCTTCGACCGCCTTATTAATTCCTCCCTCCCTATCTCGTCTTCTTGTTTCTCTGCCTTATATGCCTGTAGGACGCCGGCCTGGCGCGCCGCGCAATTCGCTATTCGGCCAGCTCGGACGGAGTCAAGCGTGTTGCGATAAAGAATTTGTTGCCTCGCTTGGCCTGGGCAGGTGAGGTATTTTCCGTTCGCTTCATTCAATTCGTTTGCGTCGTCGCCGGAATCGAGAAATGGTCGTGGTGTTCGAAGAAATTCGGGACCGGCGAACGGCGGTCCCGGGGAATTGATGAAGGGGAAAGAAAAATGACCGTGAACCAGATCGCCGAGGCCGTCACCACGAGCGAGTTCCGTCCCGAGGGCGTCGCGGCGAAGGTGTGGGAGGCGCTCATCGGGAACCCGGGCGCGTCGGCCGTCACCCTCGTTACGGAGTCCGGCGTCTCGCGGGCGTCGGTCAGCAAGGCCCTCGCCGCGTTCACCGAGGCGGGGCACGCCACCCGGACGCCGGGCGGCCGCAACGAGGAAGGACGCGCCCTCCCCGACACCTGGACCGCGACCAACACCCGGGCCGACGCCACCCCGGAGACCGACACCGACACCCCGGCCGACGTGACGCTGTATGCCGACGCCCCGGACGCTGACGCCCCGGACGCTGACGCCCAGGCTGCGCCGGACACCGAGCCTGACGCCGACGCCGACGCCGACGCCGACGCCGACGCCGAGCAGGATGCCGCCACGCCCGACAGCGACCCGGACGAGGAAGCCCCGGTGGCGGTCCCCGCCCCGGCGGTATCGCTCGAGGATGCGCTGAAGATCGTCGCCGGTGAGTCCGGCCGTCGCGCCGACGCCGAGGCACGCCTGGCCGCAGCCGAGGCTGACGAGCATGCCCGCCGCGCCGCCGCCGAACTCGCCCTGGCCAAGGCCCGCACCACCGAGGAGATCCGCCGCGCCCTCACCGACCTCCTGGGCGCGGTCACCACCGCCTACGCGGCCCTCCTGTCCGACGAGGACACCGCGCTGGCCACCGGCCTGGAGGCCGTCTACGCAGGTGCGGCGGACGTCCGCAAAGCAGCCCGCATCACCCAGCCGAAGACCGGTGCGGCGTGGGGATCGTCGCGCGGCGAGCGGAGCGCACCCCGCCCGCTGCGTCCGGCCGTCCTCGCCCACCTGACGAAGTTCCCCGAGTCGGCCTTCACCGCCAACGAGATCGCCAAGGTCCTCGGCCGGTCGTCCGGCGCGGTCGCCAACGCCCTGGACACCCTCACGAACCACGGCGACGCCGTCCTCATCGGTGAGGCCCCCAACCGGTTCCGCCTCGCCGACACCCAGGAGTCCTGATCTACCCGCTCACGGGCCCGGCCGGTATGGCCGGGCCCTGGTCACGAAGGGAACAACCCATGCGCGATGAGGTGTTCACCCTGCTCGGGTGGGCATGGGACGTCGACCTGGCCACCCGCCTCGCCCGCCGCCACCCCGTACGCCCGGCTGCTATCCGGACGTTGACGGGCGTACGCGGCCTGATCCGGGTAGACCCCGCACACGCAGCCAACTCCGACCTGAGCAAACCGCTCATCGTTGTCCCGCTACCGTGCGCCCCGCCCCCGGGCAACCAGCTCGTCATCGACGGCTGGCACCGCATCCACCTGGCCCTCCACCTGGGCCTCGACCACCTACCCGCCATCCACCTAACCCCAACCGACGAACTAACCTGCCGCCTCCGCGGCGGCACCATCTGACCAAAAGGGGCGGCCCCATCGAGGGGCCGCCCCTACGCACTCCGGCGGGCAGTGACCCGGCACGTCATCCCGTGATCCACTCTGGCGAGGCGGATCAGCCGGTCCGTGGAAACATGGCAAGACCATCCGGCAGTGGGTATTTCGATCTGGGGCTCTGGCGAAGTTGAACCATAAGAACAAGAACGATCTCGGCCTTCTCGGCAAGTGGCTGCTGGCGGGGCCGGTGTTCCTGGCGGTGAACGCGCTGCTGGTCCACGACCGGGTAACGCCGATCATCGCGGGCTGGGTCGGATTGGGAATCCTCCTGCTCTGCTGGGGCCTCGCCCGGAAGCGGCTGTCGCGGCGGACCGGCTGAGTGTAGGTCCTCGTTCTTCTTGGCCAACCGAGGGAGCCCGCCCTGGAGACCTGCGACATGGCTCTCGGAACCTGTGACTCCCAGCGATAGTTGGCACCAAGATCGCACTGGAGGGGCTGTGGTCCTTGTGAGTGGGGTCTCCGGTTGAGCCGAAGCACGGTAGTTGTCACATAGGCAGGCTTTCTGTCACCTGTGGGCTCCGTGATCGGCCGGGGAGGGCGGGGGCGCGGGCTCGGGCGTTCCGCTCAGGGTGTGTGGTTCCGCTCAGGTCTGCGGGTCCTGGCGGGCCCGTTCCTGGTCGGCCAGGAACCTGTCGAGCAGGTCGAAGAGGACGCTGATGACGTGGGTCTCCTCTTCCGGGGTGAGGTCCGCTCTGAATTCGTTTTGCCGAGGGCGATCTGTTGGATCTGGGCCTCCCAGACGAGGTTGGTGCTGACTTGGTGGCTCCGCGCTGCCCACGCTCGTTCCCGGAAGAGGGCGTTTCGCGTTTCAGGACCGATAGCGCCAGATCGCCAGATGTTGCTATTCTCCGAATGAAGTACCTGTCGATGAAGATCACGAATTCGCATCCGTATCGTAATCAGGGCGACTCCGAACGGAGACACTCATGGCTTGTCCGCAATGTGGGGACACCTCTTATCGACTGGTGAGTCCGGGTATTGCACGATGCAACGGCACTCGTGAAATTTCTACAGGCTTGGATCCGACCGGGGTAGTCACTCCCCCTGGGCCCGCTTCGTATTCGGTCGATTGCGGCATGGAGTATCAAATTCCGAATCCCAATCCCGTTCCGCTTTGCGAATGCGGCCTCCAATCGGTGGGACGCTGTACTCGATGCAGCAAACCCCTTTGCTTCAACGACCTCAGGCGCTGGGAGGGGAAGGTTATTTGTCTTTCCCGCTACGAAGTACACCAGGCGGAGATAGCAGAGAGAAAGAGGCAAGAGACCCAGCAGAAACTTGACGAAAAGGCAAGCATCGAAGCAGGAAAGGTAAAGGCCCAAAAGGAGAGCGATCTCCTTATCCCCCGGCTAGTTAAGACCGGACTTCCCGGTGCAGAGAGGCGATATCGAACCGAAATAAAGCGCGCCATAATGGGTCGACACAAGGACCAATATGGCCGTTACAATCTTAAGGAGATCGACGTTGAACCTGCCTACATCCTGGGCAGTCTTCAGTGGCGGCGAGAATGGATTAGTCCAGAATACGGGACAAAAGAAACGCATTATAGCGAGATCATTACCGGGCTGACCATGTCAGGGAAACTTGTCCAGATGGGCGACGGAAACGGGGGATGGACGGGTTGCGTTAATAATTACAGAGGGGGTTCCTATATTTATTGTGGCGACCCCCATAGATTGCTGTTTTTCCTTCGCAGGGCCGCCCAAAAACTCGGTGTCAAATAGCCTGCTCCGCCTCGACGGAGACCCCAGGCCCTGGCCGTGCGTCAGGTGTGGGACCTGCTGCGCGGCAGAAGACCAATGAAGATCGAGATCGAAGCGGAACCGCAGTAGCCCAATCGCACCCAACGGAGTCCCTGGAGCGGGCACGCCCGGCCGGGGGCCAGATCACGGACAACTCTTTCGAGAACTGGTCATCTCTCTTGAGTCCCTACACCGAGATTTCGGAGGGTGGGGCGGGCTACGCCGATGAGGTCGTGGCGGGTGGTCCATGGGGTGATGCGGATGGTGAGGCCGGTTCTTGGGGCTTCGATCATGTGTTGGGCGTCGAGGATGAGGCCGACGTGGCCGGGGTTGGTGGGGGTGCCGGTGGAGCTGCGGAAGAAGACGAGGTCGCCGGGGGCTTCTTGGCCGGGTGGGACGTGGGGGAGGGCGTGCCATTGGTCGGCGGCGATGCGGGGGAGGGTGATTCCGGTTTGGTGCCAGGCGTAGCGGGTGAGGCCGGAGCAGTCGAAGCCGATGGTTGATGATCCGTGGGCGATGCCGAGGGTGGGGCCGGTGAGCCCGCCGCCGCCCCAGGAGTACGGGGTGCCGAGCCAGCGGAGTGCGGCGGTCACCGCGACTGCGCCGGGGCCGGGCGGGGGGATGGTGAGGGCGCAGCCCGGGTCGGGGGCGGCGGCGTAGGTGGGGTGGGCGAGGTAGTCGGGCGGGATGTCGGTGGGGGTCGCGCAGGGCTGGGTGGGGCCGTCGCCGGGGATGAGGATCGACGTCACGGCGAGGAGGAGTGCGATCAGTGCGCACGCGCTGGTTCCGATGGCTGTGGTCAGGTATTTCATGCGGACGCCGGGGGGTGGGGGGTGTTCCAGGCGTCGCGTAGGGCGGTCAGGGGGCGGCGGGGGCCGGTGGTCGTGGTGGGTAGCCAGATGGGGCCTGCGGGGCCGTCGGGTGTGTGGACGGCGGTCGCTACTTGGACGTCGGTGCGGGTCAGGTGGGTGCGGAGGTTGGTTTCGCGGGTGGGGTTGGGGAGCCAGAACAGGACGGGTGTGGTGATGTTGGTGGCGTCGGCGAGGGCGGCGTAGCCGTCGAGTTTCGCCAGGAGGCGGGGGAGGGGTTCGGTGCCGGTGTCGTGTTCGAGGAAGAAGTCGACGGTGGTGGGTGGTCCGTGGGGGGTGGGTTCGGTCCAGCGGCCGTAGGCGTCGGGGCGGGCGAGGTCGCCCCAGAGGGTGGCGCAGCGGCGTTCGGGCCACCATTCCAGGACGCGGGATCCGTCGGCGCGGGTGCGGGCGGTGCGGTGGAGGTGGGCGAAGAAGTCGTTGACGCCGACCTGGTGGGTGAGGCGGGAGGAAAGAGCGATCGCTGACGCCGAGTCGGGTCGGTAGCGGAGGTCGGTGACGGGGATGCCGCGTTGCGCGGCGAGGTGGTGGGCTCCGGCGGGGCCGAGGATCCAGTGCCAGGGGCGGCTGCCGGTAGGGGCCCAGGGGCGGAAGCGGTCCAGGGCGCGGAGCTGGTGGAGTTCCAGGAGACGGTGGCGGGCGCGGTGGATGCTGGGGAAGAAGATCGCGTTGAGCTGGTCGGTGGTGAGGGTGCGGTGTTCCCAGACCGCTTCGATGATGTGGGAGTCGCGTGGGGTGAGGCGTTCGGCGAGGCCGGTGATGAGGTTGCGGGTGGCGAGATGGCGTTCGGTTCGGGCGGGCTGAAGGCGTCGGGGTGTGCGGGAGCGTGTCATGCGGGGTCCTCCTGGTGTCGCGGGTCTGGGGTGAGGCGGGGCCGGGTCGGGTGGGTGGCGGGGCGGGCGAAGGCGGCGCGGGAGGCGTCGCGGGCCGATTGCCGGCGTCCGGGGATGGGGTCGGGGAGGGGCCGGGTGCGGAAGGTGAAGGCGGGGGAGGGGGCGCCTTTGCCGGTCATGACGCGTCCGGCGGCCTGGTAGGCGCCCAGGTGGGCGAGGTCGTGGGGGGTGAGGATCGGGCCGACGTGGCGGGCCAGGTCGTGGGCGTCTTCGGGTGAGGCGGCGAAGTAGACCTTGTTGCGGGCGTCGGCGGAGACGGCTTCACGCAGGTCGCGGGGCAGCTGGGACAGGTGCTGGTGGGCGAGGGTGAGGGAGAACCGGTAGGCGCGGGCTTCGGCGAGCAGGTCGCTGACCGAGCCGGGCATGTTGAGGAAGTTCTGTGCTTCGTCGATGTAGGCGGCGGCGTCGCGGCGTTGGTGTTCGGGGACGCGGATGCGGGGGGTGATCGCCTGCCAGGAGTGGGCGAGCAGGAGCGAGCCGAGCAGGCGGGTGGCGTCCTCGCCGAGGACGCCTTTGGGGAGGCGGGCCAGGACGAGCCCGCCGCTGTCGAGGGTGCCGGCGAGGTCGAAGGTGGAGGAACCGCCGGACAGGGCGTCGCGGACGAACGGGCGGAGCAGGACGGCGCGCAGCTTGTTCATGACGGGGCCGATGACCGAGGCGCGGGCGCCCGGTGACAGTTCCTCATACGACGCCCAGAATCCGCGCAGCAGCTCGTCGTCGAGCTTGCGGGTGATCCGGGCGCGGAACGGGGTGTCGGTGAGGAGTTTGGGCAGGTCGGCGAGGGTGGCGCGGTGGCCGTGGGCGCGCACCAGGGTGAGGCAGGCCGAGCGCATCAGGTCGTCCAGGCGCGGCCCCCAGGAGGAGGCGAAACAGCGGTGGAAGATGGTGACGACGGAGTCGACGGCGTAGGCGGGGTCGGGTCCGGCGAGGATGTTGAAGCAGGGCGGGCTGCCCGGTTCGGACGGGTCGAACAGGACGGTCCGGTCGATGGCGCGTTCGGGGAGCCGGTCCAGGACGTCGTCGATGAGGTCGCCTTTGGGGTCGATGACCAGGACGCCTCGCCCGGCGTGGGCGTCGGACAGGATCAGGTTGGCGAGGAAGGTGGATTTGCCGACGCCGGTCTGGCCGAGGACGTGCAGGTGTTGACGTCCCGGGGCGACACCCAGCCCGACGGGGCGGGGGTGGCCGCTGTCGGCGTCGCCGAGAACCCGGATGTCCAGACCGGTGGACGGCACCAGCGGGGACGGCGGGACGGGGCGCGCACCGGCCCGGGTGATGCCGGGGGCGGCCAGGTCGTAGGGCAGGTGGGCGACGGCGGCCAGTTCGGCGACCGACATCAGATGGCCGTGGCCCATCCAGCGGCGGCTGACGCGGCCGGGGACGTCGGGGCGGCGCAGGCGTCGCAGGTATTGGTGGCCGGAGGCGAACAGCGCGAACGTCCCGGCGATCTCGTGGGCTCGGCCGCGCAGGCGCGCGGTCTGGCCGGGACGGTCGCTGGTGAGCGTGTAGGAGATCTGGACGGCGAAGCGGGACTGGGCGGCTTTGGCGAGGATGTCGCGGATCTCTACGGCGCGTTCGGGGAACAGGCGGGCCAGCTCGCCGGGGCGGGCGCGCGCGGGCCGTCCCGGGGTGAACAGGTCGAACAGCTCGGCGCGCAGGGTTCCCGAGGTTCCGTTCCGGAGTGCTGAGGCGGCCCGGTAGGCGGCGGCGAGGCGTTTCCCGGTGATCGGCCGCGCCAGGATCTGGACGGCGGCGTGTTCTCCGGGCCGTAGCCCCGACAGTGCGCCGAGCAGGGCGCGCAGCGGGTCGCCGTCGTGCCGGGTGAGCAGCGGATAGTGGTCGGGGCGGGCCGGTGTGAGCCGTCCGCGTGCCGTGCTGCGGGCGGGTCGGGGTGTGGGCGGTGCGGCGGGCCGGGTGGTGACGGTCGCGCCCGGCCACGCCGAGCGGACCGCCATCTCGACCAGGTCGGGTGGGACGGCTCCGGGCACCCACACCTGCACCTTGGTTCCGGCGTGGTCAGCGAGGAACTCCCACGCCAGATGGGGTTGGCCGAACAGGGCGCGTTTCCAGCGGGGCGCGGTCAGCCCCATGATCTGTGACCACCAGGCCGTCGCGCTGCCCGGTTCCACGTGCGGCGGGACGGCGATCTCCACCAGCCGCGCCGACCGTGCCAGCCACGCGTTCCGCGCCCACCACAGCGTGGCCTGCGCGACCGCGACCAGCGCTCCGATCGTCAGGGCCGCCCAGAGGATTCCCGGTTCCGGGGCGATCACAGGTCGCCTCCGTGGTCGGCCGGGGAGGTGGTGGCGAGGGCGTGTTCGTAGGGGTCGGCGACGGCGGTGAAGGCGGCGCGGTCGCCGGTGCCCGCGCAGACGAGCCCTTCGCCCTGGCCGGCCGACAGCAGGAAGAGACGTTCGCCTTCGGTGAGGTCGAACGCCTCGGTGATCTCGTCGATCGCCTGCGGGGCCTGGCGGAGCAGGATCTGGGTGGCGGCGTTGGCGACGACCGCTTTGCCGAGGTCGGAGGCGAGGAGGTCGGCGGCGTCCTGGGTGACGACCGCGAGACCCGCCCAGTGCTTGCGGGCGGATTTGGCGAGCCGGTACAGGAACTTCGCGCCTTCCGCCTCCCGCATGAGGGTCCACGCCTCGTCGACGACGACGAGACGCTTGCGCCGGTCGGCGGGGTTGGCGACGCGCCGCCAGATCGCGTCCAACGCCAGGAGCATCCCGACGGGCCGGACCTCTTCTGCCAGATCCCGCAGCGAGAACACGATCAGATGGCCGTCGGGGCGGGTGGTGGTGGGTCCGGCGAACAGGCTGCGGTAGGAGCCGGAGGTGTAGGGGGCGAGACGTGCGGCCAGCGCGGAGGCCTCGGCGCCGTCGCTGGCCTCCAGCATGGTGGCGAGGTCGGCGAGCAGCGGGGCGGGCCGCTTCCAGGTGCGGCGGTCGCAGGTGATGCCGGCCGCGGCGTAGGTCGCGATGACCGCCTTGTCGAGGGTGGCTTTCTCGGCCGGGGTGAGGGGCTGGCCGAGCATGGTCGCGACGAGGGTCTGCAGGAACATGGCGCGCCGGTCGAGGACGTCGTCGCCGTCGGCCTGGTCGGGCAGGTCGAACGGGTTGAAGCACGTTCCGGGCGTGCCGAGCGCCAGGTGGGTTCCGGCGACGGCGTCTGCGAGGGGCCGGTATTCGTCTTCGGGGTCGATCACGCACACCTCGACCTGGTGGAACAGCAGCCGGAGCACCTCCAGCTTGGTGAAGTAGGACTTGCCCGCGCCGGAGCGGGCGATCGTCACGGAGTTGTGGTTGTCGTGGGCGAACCGGTCCCACAGGACGACACCGCAGGAGTAGGTGTTCAGGCCGAGCAGGACCGGGGTGTCGGCCAGGCGCGGCCGCAGGTCGGGGGAGGCGAACGGGAAGGAGGCGGCCAGGGCCGCGGTGTCGAAGGTGCGGCGGGTCTGGAGGGGGTCGGTGCCCAGGGGGAGGGTCGCGGTCCAGCCCTGCAGGGCGCGGAAGGTGGTGGGGTGGGCGTCCAGCAGGAGCGAGGCGGCGAGGGCTTTGACGTGCTGGACTTGCGCGTCCAGGTCGTCGGCGTCGGAGGCGTGGACGGTCAGATAGAGGCCGACGCGGAACAGTCGCCCGTGGCCTCGGGCCAGCGCGGACGCCAGCTCGGCGGCGTCATCGGCGGCGGCTTCGGCCGCGAAGTCGACGTTGCGGCCGGTCGCGGTGGCCGACTCCAGGCGGGCGAGTTGGCGGCGCAGCCGCTGTGCGGCGACGAGCGGCGGGATCGGCTCGATGTGCAGGGAGATGTCGAGGTGGCCGGGATAGCCGGTGAGCGGGGCGAGCCAGCCCGCGCCGACTTCACGCGGGTAGCCGGCGATCGCGAAGGAGGCGCACAGGCCGTCGGGGAACTCCACCGAACGCGGGTTGATCTTCAAGGTGGACGGGCCGGGCAGGCGGGCGGCGGTCGCGATGAGTTCGGAGGCGAGTCTGGTCAGTTTCATGCGTGGTCTCCCAGAGTGATCAGCTCGTCGGGGCGGGCGGTGCCGACGGGTTCGGCGCGGCGCGGCGACAGCGACCGGACGAGCAGGTCACGGGTGTCGTCGGCGTCCAGGGCAGCCGCGTTGACGCCGAGCGCAAGGAGCGACCGGACGGCTTCCTCGGCGCGGCGGGTGACGATCACGGCGGCGCTGTCGCGTCGGGCGGTGTGCCGGGCGCGGTGTTTCCACAGCGGCTGCTGGTCGGTGTGCTGGTGGCGGAGGACGATGAGGACGTCACGGGTCAGCAGGTCACGGTCGGTGCCGAGGTCGGCGAGGAACGCGGCGTGCCTGCGGGCGGCTTCTTCGAGGGCCGGGTCGGCCAGGGTGTGGGCGTCGCGCTCGACACGGTCGGCGAGATCGGTCAGGTCGACGGGCCGGGCCTGCAGCAGGATCTGCAGCGGGACGTCGAGGGAGTTCAGCCAGCCCGCGAACACCCCGACCAGCGCGGCCTGCTCGGCCTCGGTCCGCAACCCGAACGGCACCGTTCCGGCACGGATGACGACCGCGGTTCCGCCGTCGGCCAGATCCATGACGCCGTCCTCACGGATCGCCCGGACGGGCAGGCGCAGCGGCCCGGGCAGACGCCCCCGGACCCGGCACCAGGCGGGCGGCTCGGCCACCTGCCCCTCGACGGCGACCAGCCGCCGATCCCGGCGCAGAAAGGTGAAGGCGTGCAGGGCGAGCTGGTCGAGGCTCAGCCCGTCCCTGCGGCCCAACGCCAGCACACACCCGCAGACGATCACCGGCAGGACGACCGCGACCAGGACCGGGAGCGGGAGCCGTTCACCGGCCACCAGATACACCCACGCGGCCAGCAGGCCGGTCGCCGACAGGATCGCGACCTGCCGGACGTTCAACTGAGCGATGATCTTGTCGGGCATCTCGACGTCGGCCGGGATCTTCGCGACGAGCCGTTCTCTACTTGCGTGGCGCACGACGTTCTGCCTTTCTGCGACGGCGGGGAGCTTCGAGACGGACCTGCACCTGCGGCGACGCCTGGCGGGCGGGCCGACGGGCCGGAGGCCGGACGGGACCGACCGGCATGGGCGGGCGGCGGTCACGGGCGATGTTCCGTGGGGTTCGCGGCGGCCGGTCGG